>JAKAEG010000015.1 GCA_021819985.1 Nitrospirota bacterium
TTCGACCGGGGTGGAAGTGGACCTCGTAGTAGAATCCGGACGGGGACTGATTCCCGTAGAGGTGAAACTATCGTCTACACCAAAGCCCGCCATGGCCCAGGGCATCAAGGCATTTAGAGGAGATTTCGGGGACAAGGTGGCGGAAGGATATGTTATTCATACCGGGGATATTCGCCTCCCATTGGGCTCAGGTGTCACGGCATTACCATTTGTGGAATTATAATATAAAAAAATATAGGCGATCTCCATAATGGTCCCAAAACCGATATTTGGGGACAGGGTCGATACCGACAAACAGGCCTAGATCCCCCCAGTAATTCCTATCAGGACGTGAAATGCCATTTGAAACATGGCATCTTCAGCGATTTTTGCAAAAGCAGGTGTACGTCCACCTCAGGAATATAGAAGGACTTTCGGATGTAGAGTACGGGGGAAAAGCAGTATTAATTGCGATTGATTCGAGGACACAATAGAAGCGTGGGCGAAGCTCCCGGAAGAGCTGATCCTGCGGCAGATTAAAGTTGCGGTGAAATATCCAGGCTTCAGAACTCAGAAATTTCACATCATCACCACCTTGCTTGATGCCATGCAATATCCTGCGGAGGAAATTGCCGAACTTTATTTTAAGCGGTGGGATGTCGAACTGTTTTTCCGCGACATCAAGATAACGATGGGCTTGGATATCCTGCGCTGCCAAACTCCGGAGATGGTCCGCAAGGAAATCCTGATGCACTTCATCGCATACAACTGTATCCGACGGTTGATGTGCGAGGCTGCGAAAGAGGCGAATATTGAGGTTAGAGTTGTGAGCTTCAAGGGCAGTGTACAGGCCCTTCGCAACTGGGAGCCACATTTAAATCAGGCGAAGATCAGCGGGTCAGAGCGGTTTAGGCTGATCTGCGATTTGTATGAAGCGATGACCAACACACCGGTCAAACAACGCCCTGGGCGAAGTGAACCCAGGTGCCTCAAGCGGCGAAAGAAAAATTACCAGTTAATGACTTCTCCGAGGCATGAAATGAAAGAGATTCAGCACAGAAATAATTATCATGCGGCAGCCGCTTAAACTAGCGCCATTCGGGACACAATACTTATCTCCTCTGTCCTTTTTTGCCTAGCCCGAGACACGCTTATTACCAGTAGTACTTTACAATTTTCAAGAAAATTTTAAAAGCAAGGCTTCTGGCTGAATCTTAGCCTCAAAGGAGTATATGCGACGCCAGGAACTTGAAGGGGCATCAAATGTTATCAGAAATTGAAACCGCCGGGGGCTTCAGGAAAAAATTGAAACCTAAATGACCGGCGCATGCAAGGGGCAGGTTGTCTCATTTTTGTAAACTGCTTTATATGGACAATGCCATAGCCCGGCGGCTTATGATGAGACTGGCAGGGCTCCTTGAAAACTGAAGGTTTTTTAAAATGGAAATCGCGGGCGAGACGCGCCATTGACCGCCATGGTTCGGGGCGTCCATTGAACGCCTTGAACACGCCAGGCTAAAAAGTCCTTAAAAAATAGGGAATTAGCTTTTTTACCTTGAACAAAAAAAGGCAAATGGCACGGCCGCATAGCTAAATATGGAAAATTTCAGAAACTGATTTTTTGCCTTAAAGGTCTTCGAAATCGGAGAGTTTTTTGAATTCCCTGAAGCGCGTTTCGATCTCTTTATAATCCAGGCTGGAAATTCCGCCAAGGCTGAAATCCTCAACCGCGAATGAGGCCATGCAGCTTCCCATGACAAGGGCCTTTCTAAGGTTGCCGTCGGCCCAGTCCATGGTGCTTGATATGTAACCCATGAACCCGCCCGCGAAGGTGTCGCCCGCGCCGGTGGGGTCGAAAACGGCCTCAAGCGGATAGGCCGGGGCAGAAAAGATGCTGCCTCCGTTGAACATTAAAACCCCGTACTCGCCTCTTTTCACTATGAGCGTTTTGGGGCCCATCGAAAGTATTTTTCTGGCCGCTTTTACCAGATTGGGCTCTCCCGCAAGCTCCCTTGTCTCGGCATCGTTTATGGTCAGTATGTCAACGAGCTTCAATGTTTCCAGGAGCTGGGGTCTTTTGCTCTCTATCCAGAAGTTCATCGTGTCGGCCGCCACCAGCTTCGGGTTTCTGACCTGCCCAAGAACGCTTTTCTGGAGTTCCGGGTCTATGTTGGCAAGAAATACTATCTCTGAGTCCCTGTATTCCTCAGGCAGCTCCGGGTTGAAGGTCTCAAACACATTAAGCTCAGTTTTTAATGTGTGGGCCTTGTTCAGGTCGTAATCATAAAAGCCTTCCCACCTGAACGTCTTTCCGGGAACGCGGCTAAGGCCCTTCAGGTCCACCTTTTTGGTCTTCAGAAAATTTATATGTTTTTCAGGGAAGTCCTGGCCGACCACGGCAACCACCCGCACATCGGTAAAATAGCTTGCCCCCGTGGAAAAGTATGTCGCGGAGCCTCCAAGGGCCTCGTCAACCTTGCCGAAAGGGGTTTTTACCGTGTCCAGAGCCACCGAGCCGACAACCAGTATAGCCATTTAAAAAAGCACCTCGCCTGTGGAGTTTTTGTTTTTAATGAAAGTGAAACAGCTTCGATTATATCACTTTTTATTCTTCTTTTTCCCTGCAGGAGGGGCATAGACCGAAAAGGTCCATCTGGTGGCCGGTAAGGGCGTAGCCGTGTTTTTTGGCGAGTTTTTCCTGGAGCGCCTCTATTTCCGCATCGAACACTTCTATGGCCTTTCCGCAGCCAAGACATATGAGATGGTCATGATGGGCATGGCCGTACTTGTGCTCATATCTTGACAGCCCGTCGCCAAGATTTACCTGTCTGGCCAGGTCGGCCTCTTTCATGAGCCTGAGCATCCTGTAGATGGTCGCCCTGCCCACCGTCTGGTCTTTTGCCTTCACGAGGTCGTAGAGTTCCTCCGGCGAGAGGTGGCCTTCTTTTTTCAGGAAAATGTCCAGTATGAGGCCACGCTGGCGGGTCATCCTGAACCCGTGGGAGGCAATGTGGTTTTCGAAGATCTGCCTCTCCTCGTGTTTCTTCAGCGCAGCTTCTGTTTCCATGTCCTTCTCTTTGGAAGATTTTTCGTTTTTTGAGATCATGGGTACCATACAATAAATTTTAAAAAACAGGCTTTGTCCCTGTCAATGCAATATACGCGATAACTGGCAATGGAAAGCTGGAACCTAGTTCAAGAACCTGTCTCAAAATTGATTTCGAAGCGAAAAAGAGCGGAAATCGTGCCAGACAAGGAGAAAAGGGGAAATCGCCCGGAGGCGCAGCAGCGCTGCGTTGAGGACGATTTTTCTTTTTCGACGCCGTATGTCGCGATTTCCGCCTTTTGCAGCCGGAAGCAATTTTGAGACAGGTTCTAATCAAATGCCTCCGGTATGGGCCCACCACACGCCCACAAAAACGGCAAGCATGCTCAAGCCAAGCACGAACCAATGAAAGATGCTTAATATGGCAAAGACCTTTTTCGCCTCAAATTTTTCCGGCGCTCCGAACAGTTTTTTGAAAATCCTTTTTTCAAAAATGAGCACGAGCAGGTAAAAAAACCAGGCGATGAACATAAGAGTGATCCCCAGGCCCTTTACGGTGAACAGAAGGGATTGCAGCCCTGTCAAATAAAGCAGGGCAAACCCTGTAATGCCTGTAAGCGCAACATAGAGCCTGGCATGTTTGGCGAAACGGTGCTCGACACCCTGAAAGAGCATGACGGCCTCAAAGGAGTTGGACATCCTTCCGATCAGGGGAAAGATGATTATGGTTACAAAACCCACACCGCCGATCCAAAGCACAATCGTCGCCACATGGATAGCCGCAAGCAACCCTATTAACATTTTATCTCCTTTCAAAAGAAATCATGATTTCCAAAAAATTTTGCAAAAAAGGCTTCTTTAGCGCCGGTCGAGGAGACCGCTTTTACCCATGTTCCGGATGTCCTCCCGTCTCCTCTCTTAATTCACAGTATATCCCCTTGTCCTCGCATTCCATGCACTGGAACTCCAGCGTTACGTGGTCTATGCCCATTGAGGCAAGTTTCTGTTTCAGCCGGCTGCTAAGGCCCTGGACTTCACTGATCTTTTCATCGCTCACCCATATATGCGCGGTAAACATTACCTGCCCCTTTGTTATGGCCCAAAGGTGCACGTCGTGAACACCCATTACCCCTGGGAAATCGCATATTTCCCTGGCGACCTCCTCAACGTCAATTCCCTTTGGCGCAAGCTCCAGAAAAACGTGGGTAGCCTCGATTACCACCCTTAATCCGCCCACAAGGATTATTACCCCGATCAGCACGCTTGCCAGGGGGTCGGCATATCGCCACCCGGTCAGCATTATGATCACCGCCGCCACAATGACGCCAAAGGAGGAAAGCGCGTCCCCCACCACATGCAGCCATGCGCTTTTTATATTGAGGTCCTTGTGCCCGTGGCTGAGTATGCTCACCATGGAGGTATTGGCCACAAGACCCAGGATGGCCACTCCGGCCATAAGACGCGTATTGATCACAGGGGGAACGGAGAAACGCCTGATGGCCTCACTGAAAATAACAAAGGAAATGACAAAAAGACTGCCCCCGTTGATAATGGCCGCAAGCAGGCCCACCCTCTGATATCCGAAAGTGGCCCTGCTGTCCGGGGACCATTTGCTTATGCGCGCCGCTATAAGGCTAAGGCCCAGCGCGAACGCGTCCGTGAACATATGGCCGGCATCGCTGAGCAGGGCAAGACTGTTGGCAAAATATCCTCCCGCCCCTTCCACGAGCATGACAACAAGGGTTATAAGCAGGCTTAAGGCAAGCCTTTTTACCGGATCATGATGATGACCGTAATGATGATGCTCATGGGCATGCCCTGTTTCCGGCATGCTTTTATAATATCATGATATAAAAAAGCTTTCTTCCTGCCCATTGATGGCATATCCTGCATTTTATTTCTGCATGAATATTAAAGGTCCTCATAATAGTATTTACCGATTTCGTCCTTTGTTCGTCATGCCCGAGGACCTTAATCGGGCATCCATTTTAACCTGGATTCCCGCTAAAGACGTGCGGGAATAACGGAATAGGATGTTCAGACTATTGTGAGACTTTTAATAATTACCAAAATATAAAAGGCCGGGAGTTTTTTAAAAAACTCCCGGCCTTTTATTGCGGAATTACGGAAAAAACCTTCTTTTAGTGCAGAAGCGGCACGATCAGAAGGGCAACGATGTTGACGACCTTTATCATCGGGTTGATAGCCGGACCCGCGGTGTCCTTGTAAGGATCGCCGACGGTGTCGCCGGTGACGGCCGCCTTATGGGCATCGGATTTCTTGCCGCCGTACGCGCCGTCTTCGATGAACTTTTTCGCGTTGTCCCATGCGCCGCCGCCGCTGGTCATGGCGATGGCCTGGAACAGTCCGGTGATGATAGCGCCTATGAGCATGCCGCCAAGGGCCTGAGTGCCGAGGATTACGCCAACCAGCACGGGAGCCGCGACGGGTATAAGAGCGGGAAGCATCATCTGTTTGATAGCGGATTTGGTGACGATGTCAACGCATTTTCCGTACTCGGGTCTCCCCGTGCCTTCCATGATGCCTTTTATCTCACGGAACTGCCTTCTGACCTCATCGACTACTCCGCCAGCCGCCTTGCCAACGGCTTCCATAAGAAGGGCGCCGAAGTAGTAGGGCAGCAGACCGCCGATAAAGAGACCGACGAGAACTTTCGGGTTTGAAAGATCGAAAGCCATACCGCCGGTTGTGCTGGCGCCTGCGGCCGTCCTCGAATATTCGGCAAAGAGGACAAGAGCGGCCAGAGCGGCCGAACCTATTGCATAACCCTTGGTGACAGCTTTCGTCGTGTTGCCGACTGAATCGAGCGGGTCGGTTATGTTACGGACCTCTTCCGGCAGTTCGGCCATCTCGGCGATACCGCCGGCGTTATCGGTGATCGGACCATAGGAGTCGATCGCAACCACGATGCCGGTCATGGAGAGCATGGCCACGGCTGCAAGCGCTATGGCGAAAAGGCCTCCGAGCGGATTGACCGGGTTCGTAAGCCCGCCCGCGCCTATGCTGAACGACCACAGGATTGCCCCGACGATTGCCATCACCGGGAGTCCGGTGGATTTCATGCTTACCGCAAGACCCGCTATAACGTTCGTGCCATGGCCGGTCTGGCTGGCCGCCGCGATGTGCTTGACCGGATTAAAGCTCTTTGAAGTGAAATATTCGGTGATAAGAACGATCGCGCCGGTAAGCAGCAGTCCTATTACAGCGATCGTGAAGACGCCCATCTGCGTAAAGGCCGGCTGAACGCCCGGCATCGCCAGGAATTTGCCGCTGGCTATGTAGAACGCTATTGCCGCCAGGATGCCGGACACGGCAAGCCCTTTATAGAGCGCACCCATGATGTAGTTGCTCTTGCCGAGCTTTACAAAGAAGGTGCCTATTATGGAAGCTATTATCGAAATACCGCCAAGAAGCATAGGGAACATTACCCAGGGGCTGTCCGGCCCGAACGCGGTCTTTGCCAGAAGCATTGCCGCAACCAGGGTAACGGTATAGGTCTCGTAAAGGTCGGCTGCCATTCCCGCGCAGTCGCCCACGTTGTCGCCCACGTTATCCGCGATAACGGCAGGGTTCCTGGGGTCATCCTCGGGGATACCCGCCTCGACCTTGCCCACCAGGTCGGCCCCTACGTCTGCCGCCTTGGTGTAAATGCCGCCCGCGATACGTGCGAACACGCTCATAAGGGAGCAGCCGAAGCCGAGCCCGATAAGCGCGCTGAACATATTGGTTCCCGCCATCGTTTTTGCAACTTCAAAATAGCCCGAAAGGACCAGGAGCCCGAGACCCACGACCATAAGGCCGGTAACCGAGCCGCCCTTGAAAGCAAGGCCAAGGGCCGCCTGAAGACCGCGATGTGCGGCCTGGGCAGTCCTTACGTTGGCACGGACGGACACCATCATCCCGATGTAACCGGCCAGCGCCGAACCGATCGCGCCGATAAGAAATCCGATGCCTGTCCAAAGCCCTATAAAGGCATAAAGAATAATGAAAAGAATTATCCCGACGATAGCGACGGTCCTGTATTCCCTCTTCAGAAAGGCCTCAGCGCCTTCCTTGACAGCATTGGATATCTCCTGCATCCTGCTGCTGCCGGCATCTTGTTTTGAGACCCAGGCTGCGGTAACCAGTGCGTAAATAACGCCAACGGCGCCGCAAAGAAACGCAAACAAAACTATACTCATTTATCCTCCTCCTGAAAAAAATTAAAAAAATTTTATGCGGCTTTTTTAATACGGAACCAAACCAAAAAAACCCCCTGCGCTGCTGCCACTCAAAGCAAAAAGACGGAAACAAAAAAGACCGGAAGAAACTCGTGCGGCTTCAAATCAAATCAGATCAAAAAATCCATTTATCTATCTAAAACCCTCCCGCTGCCCGGCAAAAAGAAAAGAAGAGAAACTCCGAAACGATAAGACAATCGGGCCAGATATGTCAACAGGCACCGTCCCCGGGACGGCCTTCAGCCCGGCCCTTCATCATTTCTGCCCCGGTGAACTACGCCTTTCCCGATTTCTTTTCAAAGACCATGGCAGTGGCGCGGTAGAACATGTGTGCCATTTTTGAAAAAGGCGCATATGCGAAAAGAAAGAATACAAAACACAGGTGGACCAAATACATCCCATAGGCGGCGGGCGTATTTGCCAGCCTTAAGAGTTCGGCCAGAAGACCTGTAATGCCAAGCCCCGCCACAAGCGATATGAACAGCCAGTCGTAGTAGCTGCCCAGTCCCGCCTTGGCTGCGTTTTTCACCCTGTTTGACATCATAAGCAGGATGCCGATTATCAGGGCTGCCGCACTTGCGTTGCCGATTATCTTGAAGACGACCGTTAGCCAAGTGATAAACGATTCGCTGATTGCAACGGGGTGCCCAAGGTACGCCAGGTATCCGGTCTGAGGCTCCAGGATCACCTTTATAAAAGCGAGTATGGTCGTTACGAACAGCCCCATGAAGCTGTAGAAAACGAGTTTGTGCGCAATGGACCTTGCGCTTGCGACCTCGCATTTGTCAAAGCGCTTGTGCGCAAGTATCTCTTTTACGGTTTCCGTGATGGCGGCCCCTATTGGGACATTGGTTTCCGGCTTGCCTTCCGACATCGCGTTCCAGTATTTCCTTATCCCCAGGCCCAGGCTTATAAGAGCAAGCACCGCAACCGTGGTGAAGAGCGGGTCGATATATTTGAGCGAGAAGAGGAACCCTCCGGGTTTACCGAACTCGACTTTCCCGTCCGGAAAGACCCCCGCGCCCGAGGCAAGCAGTATGGCCGCAGGTATCGCTAAGAGCAGGAGCAGGAATACCGGCTTGTTGACCATCTTCGCGAGGAAGCCCGGCACTGAAAACTCCTGCAGGCTCAGCTTCCGGATGGCGTTCAACACCTCTCCCGGTTTTGCACCGCGTGGGCAGTTGGCGGTACAGTCGCTGCACTGATGGCAAAGCCAGATATCGGGGTTTCTGAAAAGCTCGTCCTTAAGACCCCATTGCGCCTGTATCATCTCCTTCCTTGGGAAGGGCTTGTCCTCCGGCGTTACGTTGCAAACTACCGAGCAGGTGGCGCACTGATAACATTTCTTGAGAGACTCACCGCCGGCGCTTATCACCTCTTTTACAAACCCGAGGTCCGGATTAAGTATCCTTTCGCTCATCTTACGTCCTCCTTCATATCTCTTAAAAAGCCCTATCGGGCTTGCTCCTTCTGCTAAAGACTCTATTTGCTTTGCAAAAATTTAACTAAAATCCTTTGAACGGATTGGGGCCCAGCTTGTCCTCCACGTTCTTTACGAAAGCGTCGATCATTTCGGGGAGCTTCGCATAATCGTCTATCCCCACCTGCAGCATTTGACATCTTTCAGCTTCCAGCTGGAGCCTGTTCAGGGTCTCCTGGACCTTGCTGAAGCGGTAACTGGCAAGCTCGCTGCCTTTTACAAAATGGCACTGGTAATCTTCGCCGAATTTGCAGCCAAGCAGCATAAGGCCGTCAATTCCTCTTGAGAACGCGTCCGCCACCCAGACCAGGTTCGTCGAACCGAGGCACCTTACGGGAAGTATCCTTACGGCCGGGTTCAGCTGCTGTTTTCTCCTGATGCCCACGGTATCGAGCGCAGCGTATGCGTCGTTTTCGCAGGCAAGGGCGATTATCGTCATGCCTTCCTCAGGCACATCAACGGATTTGATCATGGAGCCGATCATATCGACATGATAATCCTTGAAAGAGACTATCCTTTCAGGGCAGGCCCCCATACAAGTGCCGCACCTTCTGCAACGGTTTATCTTATAAAAAGGCGTGCCTTTGGCGTCCTCGTCGATCGCGCCGAACGGGCATTCCTCCGTGCAGCGTTTGCAGGATGTGCAGCGGGTCATCATGGGGTCGGGGAATGTTATGTCCCAGGCCCTTGGGTGGACCGCGATGCCTTTTGCGACATGCTCTATCACCTGGACCGCCTTCATGGCCGCTCCCGCCGCGTCCTCCGCGGCCTCGGCCATCGTCATCGGCTGCCTTACACAGCCTGCGGCGTATATGCCCGTCCTCCTGGTCTCATACTGAAAGCACAGGAAGTTCGAATCGGCGAATCCAAAACCGCCCTCCATCGAGGGTATCTCCGGCCCCTGCTTGTAACCCAAATTGAGAAGAAACTCCGGCTTGGGCGTCTCTTCTATATATTTCGCCTTGGCCTCGTCGCCTTTGGCGCCCGCGGCCGCAACCCCGTCAAGGTACTGCTGCGGGCCGGCCGTGGCCGGCACAACACCGATGGCAAGCACCACGAGATCAGCGGCGGTCTTCACCTTTTCGCCAAGCAGGGTGTTTTCCGCCTCGACGTAAAGGTTTTTCCCGCTTCCCGCCTCGCTAATGCCCGTGACGTCTCCTTTTGTCAGCATGACGCCGGGATCGTTTTGCATGTTCTTATAGAAAAGCTCGGACTGGCCGGGCGTCCTGATGTCCTTGTAGAAGATCATCGCAATCGCATCGCTTCCGCCCAATTCCCTTACGTATTTCGCCTGTTTTAAAGAGGTCGAGCAGCAGAAATGGGAGCAGTACGGGAGGTGTTCCGGGTCCCTGGAGCCGGCGCACTGGATAAAAGCAACTTTCTTTGCGGGCTTTCCGTCCGAGGGCCTGGTTATCTTGCCTGTTTTAGCCATCTCCTCGAACTCCACGCTGGTCACAACGTTTGGAAGCCCGTAGCCAAGACGGGTGAGCTTCGTCGCGTCGTACGGCTTCCATCCGGCCGCAAGGACTATGGCGCCGGCCTTTAACGTCTCTTCGCCTGCGGGTGTCTGGAGCGTTACGTCATAAAGCCCGGGTTGCCCGTCGATCTTCTGGATCGTTGTGCCCGTATATATTTTTATCCTGGAATCGGCCTGGACTTCCTTTATTTTGGCGTGCACGGGTGAATCGATGAGTCCCTCAAAGGGGTAGCTCATCGGGAAGGATTTGAAGATCTTCGCTCCCCAGCCGCCAAGCTGCGCCTCTTTTTCGACGAGTATTACATCGTAACCCGCCCTTGCGGACTCCAGAGCCGCGGAAAGGCCGGTCATTCCACCGCCTACTACCAGGACAGTCCTGTTAAGGTTCTCAAGGATGCCAGGCTCCGGCAGATCGCCTTTCTGTATCTTTATCACGCCCATGACCGCATAGTCCCTGGCAAGCGCCTGGGTGGGTTCCTCCATGGCCGGCTGGGACCACGCAACAAGCTCCCTTATGTTGGTCCTTGCCTGTACACAGCCAGGAAAATCGAACTCCTCGACCTTGCTTCTTTGCGAGCAGGCGACTATGTTTATGGCGTTTATACCGTCATTTTTTATGTCTGTATTTATCATGGCTATGCCTTCGGGGCTGCACAGCGCATCGTGAGATTTAAAACTTTCTTTTGGCAGCCTTGCTCCGGAGGCGGTCTGGTCGATCAGCTTCTGGACGTCAACAGCCTCTCCGATACCGCAGCCCTTGCATATGTATACTCCGTATTTCTTCTCCATTTATCTTGCACCTCCCGCCGGTAAAAGCTTTAAAGCGCTCTGAATGGACCTGAGGGCCGCGCCCGTGGCATCCTGAACGGATTTTGCCACATCCACCGGGCTCTTGGACGATCCCACCGCGTATATGCCCGGCTTAAGGCTGGAGGGCACTATCAGGCCCTCGTCCGTATAATTGATCCCAAGCTCAAGCGGGGCCTGCCTCAATGAAGACTCCATGCCCGCAGCCAGCACGACCATATCGAAGGCCCTCTGGGTCTTCTTGGCGGAAAGGGCGTCTTCGAACGTGACCAGCACGTCGTCCCCCTCAGTGTTCTCCACTTTGGCAACCTTGCCTTTTGTGAAGCTGACCCCTTCCATGTCCCTTACCTTCCAGTAAAATTTTTCATAGCGTCCCGGAGTCCTTATGTCGATGTAGAAAATGTCTGCCGTGGAATCGGGATATTGTTCCTTGAGATATGTGGTCTGCTTTAACGAGGCCATGCAGCAGATATAGGAGCAGTAGGGCAGGTGGTTTTCATCCCTGGAGCCGGCGCACTGGACAAAGGCGACCTTTTTGGCCTCTTTGCCGTCGGAGGGGCGAAGGAGCTTGCCTGCCGTAGGGCCGTTTGGCGCCGCCAGCCTTTCCATCATCATGTTGGTTATGACGTTTTTGACCTTGCCCATCCCAAGATTTTCGGCCTTTGAAATGTCGTAAGGATTCCAGCCTGTCGCAACCACAATGGCCGATGCGTTTATCTTTACCGTTTCCGGCTTCATATCAAGCTCGACCGCGCCGTATTTGCAGGCATCCTTGCACTTCTGCCCGCAATCTTTCTGGCAGCTCGCGCCGTCTATGACGTATTTCATCGGATATGCCTGAGCGAAAGGCAGGTAGGCCGCCTTCGTCTTGCTCATTCCGAAGTTGAAATCGTCCTGTTTTTCAGCGGGGCAGGCATGCGCGCAGGCATCGCATGCCACGCACCGGTCGTTAATGTAACTAGGCGCCAGTTTTATAGTGACATCATAGGAGCCCTCTTTGGCTGACACGGACTCCACCTGGGCCATAGTATAGAATTTTACCCTGGCGTTTTCCTTTATCCTGCGGTAGTTTATCTCCAGGCCGCAAACCGGGGGACACAGCTTGGGGAAATATTTGTTGAGCTGGGCCACCCTGCCCCCAAGGTATGGGTTTTTCTCTACGACGCATACATCGTAGCCAGCCTCGGCGGCCTCAATTGCGGCCGTAAGCCCGCTCATACCGCCCCCAATGACGAGGATACACTGTTCAGCCATTTTTACGAAACCTCCTTAGGCTTTTCATCAAAAATCAAAACAAAAACCCGCTAATTTATATAGGCATATGGGTAACATTTCAATATAACTTATCAGGACGCTAGAATGGAAATAGCAATAATTTATAAAGATATAAAAGGGGGACATAATATAAAGAGGGGGGCAACAACGGTGCCCCCCCTTTGTTTTAAAACATTTTTTCCGTCTTCAGGATCAGTCTACGAGCGCGACGTGCTCCCTTTTGAAGACGCTCCACTGGCCCGTCTTCGGGTCGTACTTGGAGTTGACGAAGCACTTCCAGTTCTTGTCGTCTATGCCCAGGAAGTCGCCCCTGTAGTAGTAGCCGGGGTACCTGGTCTCCTCCCTGAAGAGGATGTGCCTTGCATGGGTCTCAACGGCCCAAATCCTGTGATAGTTCTCCCAGGCCCTCAGGAGCTCGTGGAGGTCCTTGGCCCCGGTCTTTGCCGCGTCTTCCTTGAGGAGGGCAAGCTGCCTGAGTCCCTCTTCCAGAAGGGTCTTGCTGGTCATATAGTAGGTGGAAACGCCGCCAAAGTACTCGTCGGCTATCTTCTGAAGCCTCGCCTGAAGCATTTTGGGCTTGATGTAATAAGGGTTTATCTCAGGCGCGGTCGAGTGGTTCTTGTATTTTTCATAGACCTCGAACGGCAGGTACATCTCGGCCGTTATCTCGTCCGCCGGCTTGTTGATGGTGGGCTTGAAATCCTTGTGATCAAGGATAAAGGAAATGCCCTCTTTCCCGGCGATACGCCCTTCCGCATGGGAGCCGGAAGAGAACTTGTGACCGGAGGCGCCGCAGATGTCGCCCATCATGAAAAGGCCTGAGACGGTTGACATCCTGTTGTAACCCCAGTGCCAGTCGGCGGGAGCTCCAAGGTCATTCGGGCCGCTTACCCAGAAGCCCGCGCAACCCGCGTGGGAACCGAGCAGGTACGGCTCTGTCGGCATGATCTCTGAGGGCTTTTTGTCGGGCTCTATGTCCATGCCCGCCCATACGCCGGCCTGTCCGATTGCCATGTCAAGGAAGTCTTCCCAGGCCTCGGCTTCGAGGTGCTTTATCTGTTTTGCGTCCATGGTCTTGGCCAGCTCCGCCATGGCTTTATCTGTGTTCATGAGGATGGGCCCTTTGCCCTTCTTCATGTCCATCATCATCATGTGGTTACGGATGCAGGTACCAAGCTTTTCGGCATAGGGGCTGTAGAGCTTCTTTGCTTCCTCGAAGTTCTCGCCCGCGCAATAGTCCTCACCAAAGGCGTTGGTGGCCTTGGCTTTGAAGAAAAGGAACCATGCGCCAACCGGGCCGTAGCCGTCCTTGAACCTGGCCGGCACGAACCTGTTTTCCATCATGGTCATCTCTGCGCCGACCATTGCGCCGGTGGCGTAGCCGGAACCGGAGTTCCATACGGGATACCACGCCCTGCCCTGGCCTTCAGCGACCGACCTGGGCCTGAAGACGTTAACCGCGCCGCCGCAGCCGGAAAGGAGAGCGTTGGTCTTGAAGAGATAAACCTTGTTCTCCCTGACGGAAAAGCCGATGGCGCCCGCGATGCGGTTGTCTTCCTTCTCGTCAAGCACGTACTTGGTTATGAAAACCCTCTCGTAGATGTTCTCGAGGCCAAGGGCCTTCTTCGCGGCTTCCGCCACGATGACCTTGTAGGACTCGCCGTTTATCATGATCTGCCATTTGCCGGACCTGACCGGTTTGCCGCCTTCTTTAAGCTTCTTTCCGCCGCCTGCGCCGTCCATGGTGTGGCCGGACTCGTCCTTTTTCCATATGGGAAGACCCCACTCCTCGAAGTGCTCGACGGAGTCGTCGACGTGTCTGCCCAGGTCATAAACGAGGTCCTCCCTGATGATGCCCATCAGGTCGCCTTTTACCATTCTGACGTAATCGGCCGGGTCCTGCTCGCCCATGTAGGTGTTGATGGCTGAAAGGCCCATTGCCACGGCGCCGGAGCGGTCCATGGCGGCCTTGTCCACGAGAGTTATCTTTATCTTGCCTTTGCCGGCCTTCTCTGCTGCCTGTGCCCACCTGGTGGCCTCGAAAGCCGCGCCGCAGGCTGACATGCCGCCGCCGATGATAAGGAGGTCCGTCTCAACGGTTACGACCTCAGGCCTCTGGCAATAAGAAAATGTACAGGTTTCTTTTTCCATTGTTTTCCTTTATCTCCTTTCCTACTTCTTCAGCGTGGGCATTGCTTTACCCGACGCATGATGGGTGAAACTGCCCGGCTTCTTGATATTGTCGATGTTCGCTTCGGGCTCGCTGCCGTAAGGGTTTACGGAGCCTTCCGGGGTCGTCCTTATGGGGAATTTGAACCTCTTCAGTTTCCCGTTGCGGAACTTGATCGTCCACATGATGGAATCGGAACCCCTCATCGGGATAACGCTGCCGCCGAGCGGAACAAAGTCGGCGTAACCTCTTACCTCAATTGCCTGCTGGGGGCAGATCTTGACGCAGTTGTAGCATTCCCAGCACTGTTCGGGCTCCTGATTGAAAGCTTTCATCTTGTCCCGATCCAGCTTCATGAGATCGTTTGGGCAGATGTACTGACAGGCGGTTTTGTCCTGCGCCTTGCAGCCATCGCACTTCTCGGTAATCACAAAACTAGGCATATGTGACCTCCTTCTTGATAGTTCCTGCCCAAGGCAGAAATTTTTGATTTTTTAACAAAAAACTCACGTCCATCATCCGGACGCTTAATCCAAACCCGGCCGTGAAAGAAAATAAAAAACTTTTTTAGGCCCCTTCCGAATATTTGTGCGTCTTTATCTCGACCTTTTCGGTAAGGCCGGCATAGTAAGCGCGGAGTATCTCAAGGACCTCGGGCCTGGAGAAGTGATCAGGCACTTCGTCGCCCTCTGAAAGCATCTTCCTTAATTTCGTGCCGCTCAGCAGAAGCCTGTCTTCCTTGCCGTGCGGGCAGGTCTTCATGGAAGCCATGCCGTCGCATTTCTTGCAATAGAAGGTCCAGTCGATCTTCAGGGGTTTTGTCTCGAGCGCGCCAGCCGGTATCTCGTCGAATATCTTCTGAGCGTCGAACGGGCCGTAGTAGTCACCCACGCCGGCATGGTCCCTGCCTACGATAAGATGGCTGCAACCGTAGTTCTGCCTGAAGAGGGCATGCAGCAGGGCCTCCCTGGGGCCTGCATAACGCATATCAAGCGGATAGCCGCCGACGGTTACGGTGTCTTTCACAAAATATTTGTCTATGAGTGTGTCTATGGCCTTCTGCCTGGTATCCGACGGTATGTCGCCCGGCTTAAGCTTGCCAAGCAGCATATGGATGAAAACGCCGTCGCAGGTCTCGATGGCGATCTTGGTCAGGTATTCATGTGAGCGGTGCATGGGGTTTCTGGTCTGGAACGCGGCGACTGTGGTCCAGCCCTTCTCCTCGAATATCTTCCTGGATTCGGCGGGCCTTATGAAGAGCGCGGGGTATTCTTTGGGGAAAGAGCCTTCGGACAGCACCTTTACAGGACCGGCCAGGTTCACATCAGCCTGCTTCATGACCATCGTCACGCCGGGATGCTCCGTATCAGTGGTGCCGTACACGCACTTGCACTCGTGCTCTTTGTCTATCTTGTATTTTTCGGTGACCTTCATGGTGGCCATTATTTCGCCAGTCTCCTCGGAAACAAGCGCCACCTCTTCGCCGTCCTTTATGCTGTCAGCCTGGCCCTGTGTGGTCGAAACCGTAATCGGGATAGGCCAGAACGTGCCGTCTGCCATGGTGAACTTGTCGTAAACGACCTTCAAGTCCGCCTGGGTCATAAAACCTGTAAGCGGAGTGAACCCGCCTATGCCCATCATTATGAGGTCGCCCGCCTCACGGGAGCTTATCCTCACCTGGGTCATCGCACAGGCCCTCTTTTTTTCGGCCTCAAGGGCAGCCCCTTCAAGCAGCAGGGGTTTCAGTTTCTTATCTTTGCCATGGGGATTTACAAGCGCCATTATCTTCCTCCTTCCAGAATTTTTTAATTTTTAAAAATTTTTGATGATGATGAAAAACTCTAGTTCACTTTATTCAGCTCGGCCGTGACCTTGCTGTAAATATCCGAGATCGAACCCGTGCCGGCTATTTGCCTGACGATGCCCTTCTTGCCGTAATAATCCATGAGCGGGGCCGTCTGGGATTCGTATACCTGGAGCCTTTTCTTTATGGTCTCTTCCTTGTCGTCATCTCTCTGATAAAGCTCGCCGCCGTCCTTGTCGCATTTGCCTTCGCTTTTAGACGGGGTGAAATAAACATTGTACATCTGCCCGCATGTGCGGCAGGTCCGCCTGCCGGTAAGCCTTTTCATAAGGTCCTCAAAAGGCACATCGATGCTGATGGCCAGCTGAAGGGGCATGCCGATTTTAGCAAGCAGATCATCCAGGGCCGCGGCCTGGGCTGTGTTCCTCGGAAATCCGTCAAGTATAAAACCCTTTTGGCAGTCGGGCTGCTTGAGTCTGTCTTCGACCAGCCCAAGCACTACTTTATCCGGGACCAGCTCCCCTTTATCCATGTAGCCCTTCGCCTCTAAGCCAAGCGTGGTGCCCTGCGCAAGGTTCTGACGCAGGATATCGCCCGTGGAGATCTGGGGTATTCCGTACTCTTCAATAAGTTTTTTGGCCTGAGTGCCTTTTCCGGCTCCCGGCGCACCGAGCATAACTATCCTCATTAGAATAAAACCCCCATTCAAACAAATTTGCCTGTTTTTTTTAGACGGCAGGCTTCAAGCTTAAATAATAGGAGGCAACCGCATGATTAATCCAGTTAAATAAAAAAATCGTCAGATTAGATTTTTTTATAATATTTCAAAAAGTTTTACTGAAATCCGGCTGCCGGCAGGTACGTCTTGAGCTTTTCAAGTGCCTGCCCCCTGTGGCTTAACGCGTCTTTTTCCGCGGCGGACATCTGGGCGAAAGTCCTGTTGTGCCCAAGCGGATAAAAGACCGGATCGTAGCCAAAGCCCGTTTCGCCTGCGGGGCAAAACCCTATCGTGCCCTCCACTTTCCCCGGAAAGGTATTCAAAATGTGTCCGTCCGGGGCGGCCAGCGCTATTACCGTTTGGAAGCGGGCTGTCCGCTTGCCATCGGGCACCAATTTCATTTCCGAAAGGAGTTTTTCAAGATTTTTCCGGTCGTCAGCATCGGGGCCGGAATAGCGCGCCGAAAATACGCCGGGGGCCCCGTGAAGGGCATCCACCTCCAGGCCGGAATCATCCGCCAGGGCATAATGGCCGGTGGATTTCGCAACCTGGGAGGCCTTCAAAACAGCATTCGCCTCAAACGTGCTGCCGGTTTCTTCCACCTCGGGGGTCTGCGGAAAATCATCCAGCCCCAAAAGCTCCACACCGGTGCCGGCAAGGACCCTTGAAAGCTCCGCAAGCTTTTTTTTATTCCTGGTGGCCAGCACTATTTTCATTTTTTTTGTTTTTTATTTTTTGTTTTTTTCTTTATTTCTTCAAACATGGAAGCTAGTAGGATAAAATATCAGGGCAAAAACCGCAAACCCTCCCCATTCGCAGCATCTGCTTTTCGTTTTCGAAGTATTTGATTTAAAGGCTTTTTTTCGATTTAAGGCCGTTTTTTCTCATTTGACACCCCCGCCCCATAGTGTTAAATTCAAATCCATAATGCTAATGGCCGTGAACATAGGCAATTCCTCCACCCGGATCGGGTTTTTTTTATTTGACGGGCAGGAGCCTTTTGTCCACAGGTTCCCCACCCATCCGCTCAGGAGCGCGCGGGAATATTTTGAGGAGCTGAAAGCGGAATTTGAAAGATACGGGTTTACCGCGGAACAAAAAAAAATGCCTGACGCGGGGGCCCTCTGTTCCGTTGTACCATCCCACAATGATGTTTTTCTTGAGTTACTGGCAATGATGCTTAAGACAAAGGAACAAGGGAGAAAAGTCAATAAACCCCTGATAATAAGCCACAAGACCGCCTTGGGGATGAAATTCGACGTGGAAAACCCCGCGGCCCTTGGGGCAGACCGGATAGCGGCAAGCTACGGGGCCTGGAAGATGTATGGCGGTCCGGTCTGCGTAATTGATGCGGGGACGGCCACAACGGTGAACTTCGTAACGGCTGACGGGCTTTTCCTTGGGGGTGCCATAATGCCAGGCCTTGGGCTTATGCGCGATTCACTTCAAAGCGGCACGGCAGGGCTTCCGTATGTGGATATAGAGGCGGATACGACCGGAAAGTCGCCCAAGGCAGCCATTGGCACAAATACAACCGGCGCTATACTTTCTGGTATTATATTTGGGACTGCTGGAGCCATATCCAGGATCATCGAGGAGGCCGAACTCATGCGGCTTGAAAAGTTCAAGGTAGCGCTTACCGGCGGATATGCAGGCCTTGTTGCGCCCTGCTTGAAGAGGCTTGATTTTCATGAGCCTGCGCTGGCTTTAAAAGGCATAAGACTTATCAGTATTGCGGTGTTTTAACGGGAATGCACGAACTTAGAAAAGACCCTCTTTTATCCAGATGGTCGGCCATCCTCCAGAGGTCCCTGAAACCTTCCGAATACACGCCCCCTGTAATTCCTGCAGGCCCGCCCGCGTCCGGAGAATGTGAATTTTGCGGCAGCGCCGCTTTAACTTTGAAAGACCTTTCAGCTTTTCCATTGATAGAGGAAGGCAGAAATGGAGTAAAGGTGCTCATGGGAATGCCCTTTCTTGCCTGGGAAGGCGATCTGGGCAGAAAAGGCGAGGGCATATATGACAAGATGAACCCCATAGGCAGGCACGAGATCGTCATAGAGTCCTCGGGGCATTTTTTGGAAGATGCGCCTGGCGGCGCTGTCCCGATGCATTTCGGCCCGGTGCTGGAAGTATATTTGAAAAGGGTCCGGGCGCTGATACAGGACCCCCGCGTGCGTTATGTATTCATATTTAAAAACAGGGGCCTTTTCGCAGCCGAAAGCGCTTTTACCTTGTCCGGCCACCCCCATTCCGAGCTACTCGCCACATCCGTTATTCCGGACCTGATAAAAAGAGAGCTTGACGGCG
>JAKAEG010000292.1 GCA_021819985.1 Nitrospirota bacterium
AAGACCCATAAAAGAAAGAACATGAAGGCGGAAAGTGGCCCATAGATGTTGCCCGCGCGGAAAATGGATTTTATATAAAACGCAAAGAAATCTTTTGCCAACACTATCATAACCGAAGTAAAGAGTTCCACCCATGCGGCCTGTGACATGCTTATTTTTCTGGCTGGCAGGAGCTTATATAATGTTAATGAAATTACCAGAAGAAGGACACCGGGCACTATATATTTTATCGTGGCCGAATAGATTATCCCAATCTGGAGCGTTTTGCCAAAGAAAGCAAAGATGTGATCAAATCCCGCAAGGACGAATGACAGCAGCATCACTGCGCCAATAACGGATACAAGCATGAAGACCAAGAAAAAGGAATGCAGGATATGGCGGCCTTTTTTCACTTTGAAGACGATATTCATGGCCTTTTCAAGATTCAGGAAAAGCCCGTAGGAGATCAGCCCGTAGACAACCAGGGACAGGATGCCCGCTTTTCTGTAATGGATAAGGTTCTTGACTATGGCCGCCATTTTTTCGGTCCCCTGCGGGAAATAATAGATTATCCTTGAGAAGAAAAAGCGGTTAAAAGCCGCTCCTCCAAGGACATACCCCATCAAGGAGAAAAGGAATATCAGGAAAGGCACCATTGTCATCATTGCGAAATAGGCAATGGCCGCGGCCTGCATCACGCCGCCGTCAGAATAGAAATCCTTCAGGCTCCTCGCAAAAACACGTACTGCGCCGCTCATCTCTTTCGTTTGCCGACCACATGCAACGGAGATCCGGAAAATGAGAACCTTTCCCTGAGCTTTCTTTCAAAAAATTTAAAGTGCGCTTCCTGAAGCCCGTCGGGCGCGTCCGCGTAAACGGCAAAAACCGGAGGGTCCTTTCCTATCTGGTTCAGGGAAAAAATGCGCACCTTTTTGCCCTTGTATACGGGAAGGCGCACATCCTTGAGCGCTGCAAGAAAAACTTCTTCGAGTTCTTCTGAGGGCACCGTTTTTGAGCGTTCCTGGAGAACGCCGTCTATAAGGGGGAATATCTTTGTCATTCTCATTTTCTCAAGCCCGGATGCCGTCAGCATGGGAGCGTGGCCGAAAAACCAGAGCCTTCGCCTGAACTCCGCCTGCAATTTTTTAAAGGTCTCCTCCGGGTCCGGCACCATGTCCCACTTGTTAAAGACAAAAACGGCCCCCTTGCCGTGTGAATGCACAAGGCCCGCAATCTTCTGGTCATCGGAGACTATCCCCTGTGTGGCGTCGATCATCACTATCGCCACATCGCAGCGCTCAATGCTCCTGTATGCCCTTATCATGGAGAATTGCTCAAGAGGATAGCCCCTTAAGAACTTTCTTCTTATCCCGGCGGTATCCACGAAGAGATACTTCCTGCCGTAATAGGTGCAGACGACATCGATGGAGTCCCTGGTGGTCCCGGCAACAGGCGTTACCACCAGCCTTTTTTTGCCAAGCAGTGAGTTGACGAAGGTCGATTTGCCGACATTGGGCCTCCCCACTACGGCTATGGCCGGCATTTGCTCTCCGGTCTCACCCTGGCCAGCCTCGGGCAGCAACCCGGTTATCTTCTCCATTAATTCCTCGAACATGTACCCGGTGGAGGCGGAAACCGGAAGTATCTCGGAGGCTCCTATAGGGTAAAAATCATAAAGCAGGTCTTCCCTGGTTGGGCCGTCTATCTTGTTGGCCACCCATAGGACTTTCCTGCCCGAAGAGCGGAGCATCTCCGCAATATCGGTATCAGAGGGGGTAAGCCCCTCTTTTGCGTCAAGCAAGTGGATTATAAGGTCGGCCTCCTGAGCGGCAAAAAGCGCCTGTTCTTTCACCTCGGAGAATATCTCCTCCTGTGAGTCAGGATAAAATCCCCCCGTGTCCACAATTATGAAACTATTGCCTTCCCATTCGGCGGGCGCATAGTTTCTGTCCCTTGTGACCCCTTCCAGAGCATGGGCTATGGCGCTTTCTCCCCCAGTGATCCGGTTAAAGAGAGTGGATTTGCCCACATTGGGCCTGCCTATAATGGCTACCAGAGGCTTTTTGATTTGATTTTTCTGATTTTTGTGCATAATGGATTTATTAAAAATTCCCATTTCGGACTGCGTGTATTATAGCAATTCTGCGTGAAATCACATAGCAAAAGATTTTTCCGATCAATTATTTATATATATATCATTGATTATTAAATGATAAATGAAAAGGCATGTTTTTTGCATCCAAATAAAGGGATTTTATGGAATTCAAGAGCAGGATCATAGGTATCATCTCATTGGCCGTACTGGTCATCACCGGTATTTCTACCGTTCTGGTGCTTAATTTTCAGTCAAAGCTGGTCCTACGGAATAACTCGATGGAACTGGGCCTAATGAGCAGAATCATCATCCGGTCGATCGATCAGGATATGATAAGGGGCGAGACCGGCAATGTCCAGAACACCCTGCAGAGCATCGGCAACTATCCGGAGATAATGGGCCTGCGTATAGTCTCGCCCGGCGGCTACATATTGAATTCCAAAAACTCTTCCGAAATAGGATACAAATCGCAGGATTTTGTTTCTTCATACGAAACAGCGGGCAGACCCGCCATAGTGGACAACTCCATGCTCCTGTACACCCCCATATACAACGAACCTCGCTGTTTCGGATGCCACAGCAGCAGGGTAAAAATAAACGGTCTTGTTGAAATTAAATCCGATCTCGCCAGGACAAAAGAAAACATTCTGGCCATGAGGCGGGCTCTGGTATTCGCGAACATTTTGACCGCGGTATTCATTTCACTGCTATTGGGCCTTTTACTGTCCAATAGAATAGTAAAACCTGCCAAAGCGCTACTGAAAACCTTGAAAAGGGTTGAAGACGGGGATATGGACGCCAGGGCCGAGCCAGACAGCGGAGGCGAACTCGGAATCCTGGCGGAGTCATTCAACCGGATGGCGGACCGCATAAAGGAACTGCATGAAAAAAACCTGAACAAGGAAATGAAGATAAACAAGGCACGGATGGAACTGGAGCACCAGCGCACGCTTGAGGAACTCAACTCCCGGCTGGAGTTCAAGGTGAAGGAAGTGGAAACCGCCAACCATGCCATCCTGAGCCTGAGCAGGGAGCTGAAATCGAAAAACGTCGAGTTGGGAAAAATGATAGGGCGCCTGAAAAGGATCGGGGAACTGGGCCGGGCATTGTCTCATTCAATTGAGCTGCAGGAAATCCTGAGACTGGTGATCAGGACCGCATCGGAGCTGCTCAATGCCGACAACGGTTTTATCTTCCTCGAAAAGACCGGCTCTCAAAAACTCCGTTTTCAATACAGGAAGGCAACCGGGGTGGAAAACGCAGACAGTTCCATGGACCTGGACCGCAGGCATTACAAAGAAATGCTGGCTGAAGGCGCAAATGTCTTTTCGAAAAAAGCCACTGTCAGCGGTTCTGCGGAGATATCCGTGATCGGGGCGCCTTTCAGGATAAAGGAAAGGCCGGCTGGCGGAATGGTCCTGGAAAAAACGGAAGGCACCTTTTCCGAAGACGAACTGCAACTGCTGGCCTCACTTTCAGACCAGGCGGTTATCGCTATAGAGAATGCCTGGCTTTATGAACTTGAAAGGGCAAATTACTTTGGGACCATACAGGCGCTGGTAAATGTGATAGAGGCAACTGACAAATATACCCGGGGTCATTCCGAAAGGGTAAAAACGATAGCGCTCATGATCGGACGGAGACTTGGCATTCCAAAAAAGGAGCAGGAACTCCTGGAATACGCGGCCATACTGCATGATATAGGAAAGGTCGGGGTCGACGCCATGATAGTAAACAAAAACGGAAGGCTTACACGGGCTGAATTAAGCCTTTTAAAAGCCCATCCTGTCATCGGCAATGAGATACTGGGGCCCATAGGCACAATGGACGGAATAAGGACCACAATACTTCAGCACCATGAAAAATATAATGGGACCGGTTACCCTTATGGCATTTCCGGAAACGATATAACCCTGAAAGCCCGCAT
>JAKAEG010000293.1 GCA_021819985.1 Nitrospirota bacterium
GATGGCAATACGTTTTAAGCGCATCCAGAATAATATCGAGTTCCTTTTTTTCAAAACCCTTCCTGAAGACAAATTCCCTTATTCCGGCCGTTGAAAGCAAAGAGGCCATATTGACGCGATCACGGCTGGCAAAGACCTTCTGCCTTTTATAAAACAGCTCAGGGCCCTCTGTTTCAAGCCTCATTTCGCCATACTCTTCAAGAAAAGAAGTGATCTCCTCATAAAATTTCAGGACGAGATCATCAGTGGCCCTGTTACGGCGGGGATAAAGATCGAGCGCCTTCAGGATAACGGCCAGGCCGCTCAGGACCTCCCGGCATTTTGCGACCTCCACGCCGGAAGGATTATGGCCATGCTTCAGCATAAGATGTTTTAACAATTTAACTCGCGGCAGTCAACCCTTTTTTGTTCTAGTCCAGGACCGCCATATTGTCCCTGTGGATCACCTCGTCGGAATAGCTGTATCCAAGGACCGTATTTATCTCCGATGACCTAAGGCCCTTTATCTTTTCTACCTCCTCAGCGGAATAGTTTGAAAGGCCTTTCGCAAGGCGGCGCCCTGAAGCAGATATGCAATATACCGGGTCTCCCCTGTCAAAATCTCCTTCCACCAGCTTTATGCCTGAAGGCAGCAGGCTTTTCCCCCGCAACAGGATGGCATCTTCAGCCCCTTCATCTATTGTGAGCCTTCCTTTTGCCTTCAGCCCGTAAGCGATCCAGCCTTTCCTGGCAGGCAGCTTTCCAACACCACCCTGGAATAAAGTGCCGTGCGCTTTTCCGTGGAGGATGTCCATGAGAAGACCGGGTTTCCTTCCATTTATAATATTTACATTTATTCCTGCGCTCATTGCTATGCGGGCCGCCAGTATCTTGGAATACATGCCGCCGGTCCCCACGCTGCTTCCAGCGCCGCCTGCCGTCTTTTCCATCTCCCGCGTTATTTCCGATACCGCCGGGATGAGGCTTGCTTCAGGGTTATGTCTTGGGTCGGCCGTATACAGGCCGTCCACATCGGACAGGATCACCAGCCGGTCCGCCCCCATAAGCTGCGCAACAAGCGCGGCAAGCTGGTCGTTGTCTCCAAAACGCAGTTCGTCCATTGCCACAGTGTCATTTTCATTAATTATCGGTATAACGCCAAGGCCTAAGAGGGTGAGGATGGTGTTTTTCGAATTTATATATCTTGCCCGGTCTGTAAAAACATCCCTGGTAAGGAGTATCTGGGCCACTTTCTTTTCATTCTCATTGAAGACCTTTTCATATAGCCACATGAGCTGGGACTGTCCCACCGCGGCAGCCGCCTGTTTGAGCCTTATTTCCGAGGGTCTTTTCTTTAGCCCCAGCCTGCCAACCCCGGCCGCAACCGCTCCCGACGAGACGACCGCCACCTCGTGCCCGGCTTCCGACACGCGGGATACATCGTCCGCAATGGAGCGCATGCGTTTTTCATCAAGCCCGCCCTCTTTAGCGGCAAGTATGTTAGAGCCTATTTTTACGACCAGTCTCATTTCCTGTGCTCCTCAACCATCCTGGCCAGGTAAGTAAGAAGTTTATCGACCCCTGTCTTTGTTACTGCGGATATGGCAAAAAAATCAAGCCCCGCGTCTTCGCAATACCGTTTTAATGCCTCCAGCTTTTCCGGGTCGGCAGTATCTATTTTGGTTGCGGCAACCGCCATCGGCTTTTTCATAAGCTCCGGGCTGTAAAGGGAAAGCTCCCGGTTTATTTTTTCCAGGTTCTCGACCGGGTCGCCAACGGAGGCCACCGAGACATCCACCATATGAAGGAGTATCTTTGTCCGCTCGACATGTCTTAAAAACTGAAAGCCCAGCCCTACCCCTTTGTGCGCCCCCTCGATGAGCCCCGGGATATCGGCTACCACAAAGCTCCTGAATATGCCGTATTTTACCACTCCAAGTATTGGCTCAAGCGTGGTAAAGGGATAATCCGCTATCTTTGGCTTGGCAGAGGATATCACCGAAATCAGAGTGGACTTGCCCGCGTTTGGAAGACCCACAAGTCCGGCGTCCGCAAGCAGTTTAAGCTCGACGGTAACGTCCCGTTCAGGGCCCGGAAGGCCTGGCTGCGCATAGAGGGGGGCCTGACGTACCGATGTGGCGAAATGCTGGTTTCCAAGCCCGCCCTTGCCCCCTTCGGCCGCGATCAACTCCTTGCCGTCAGAATCCAGGTCCGCGATAACCTCCCCGGTGTCTGTTTCGGTTATTACTGTGCCAACGGGCACCCTTATTATCAGGTCCTCGCCGTTTTTGCCGTGCATCTTTTTTCTCATTCCCTTTTCGCCGTTTTCGGCAAAATAGCTGTGCTGATATCTCAGGTCAAGCAGAGTGCCAAGCTCTGCGCTCGCCCGGAAAATGACGTGCCCGCCCCTCCCGCCGTCTCCGCCGTCGGGCCCGCCCCTGGGGACGAATTTTTCCCTCCGGAAGCTTACCATTCCGCGTCCGCCGTCTCCGGCCTTTATATGGAGCCTGACATAATCTATGAATTTCATGTTTTTTGTCTTTTCTTTATTAAAAATAAAAAAGCGGTTTCATGCCAGTCAGAAACCGCTTTTTTGCTTTTTTATTTTGCCGTATATTTAGGAAAATTGTTTTCTTAGCTTGCTACCGCCACCGGATAGACGCTCACTTTTTGCCTCAAGCGGTTTTTCCTCTCGAAGGTCATTACGCCGTCGATCTTGGCGAAAAGGGTGTGGTCCCTGCCGATGCCGACATTCGTTCCCGGATGGTACTGTGTCCCTCTCTGCCTGATGAGGATATTGCCGGCTTTTACGACCTGTCCTCCGGAGCGTTTGAGACCAAGTCTTTTGGACTTGCTGTCTCTGCCGTTTCTGCTGCTGCCAACGCCTTTTTTATGGGCCATGGTTTTTTATTTGCCTCCCATCTCTATCTCTTTAACCTTCACCTTGGTAAAGGGCTGTCTGTGGCCTCTGAGCTTCCTCATCCCTTTGCGGGCCTTCTGTCTGAAGATAAGCACCTTGTCCGCTTTGCCGTTGCCGAGGACTTCGGCAGTCACCCTGGCGCCCGAAACGTACGGCCCGCCTAAAAGGGCATCAGCGTCATCTGCCTTGACCGCCAGCACCTTGTCGAACACGACCTCCTTACCGGCTTCGGCCTCAAGCTTCTCAACCGAAAGCGTCTCACCGGAAGTCACCCTGTACTGCTTTCCGCCAGTCTCAATTATCGCATACATGTGCATACACCTCCCAAGTCCGATATTCTAATCCAAATCGCTAGAAAAATTCAATTATTTTTATGCAATCCCGGATTCCAGTTCCTCAAGCATCCGGGAGACTATCGCCCTTATTTCGTCTCTGGCCCTGCGGAAATCCGCGATTATATCTTCAGTAGCTCCCTGTGCGCCCACGGGGTCTATCACTGAAATATGGACCTTTCTGACACGGGCCGGTACATTAGGGCATGTCTGTTTTGCGTTTTCGCAAAGCGTAACCACAAGGTCCATTTGTTCCAGCGGGATATCATCGATGGTTTTGGACCTCTGGCCCGATATGTCCACACCCGCCTCTTTCATGACCAATAAAGCCTTTTCATGCACCCCGGCAGCTATGATGCCGGCGCTCCAGGCCTCCACCCTGCCATTACCCAGGTGTCTCGCGAAGCCTTCCGCCATCTGGCTCCTGCATGAATTGCCTGTGCAGAGAAAGGCCACCTTTTTCATCGAATAATTATATCATAGCGCCTATCCGGGATATTGACAAAAAAACCGATTAGAGGTTATGTTATAGTCTTGGTAAGAACGGGCCGCTAGCTCAGTTGGCAGAGCAACGCCCTTTTAAGGCGTGGGTCGAAGGTTCGAATCCTTCGCGGCTCATCTTCTTTTTTTAGAGCAGTTTTTTAATAGTCCCCATCGTCTAGCCTGGCCTAGGACATCGCCCTTTCAAGGCGGTAACATGGGTTCGAATCCCATTGGGGACGCCAATGAAATCAAGGGGTTACGGAAACGGCCCCTTTTTTTT
>JAKAEG010000016.1 GCA_021819985.1 Nitrospirota bacterium
GACTATCGCTTGGCGGCGTCAGGGACGAGGCCGAAATAAGAGGGCACAGGAGGACGTATGTCGGGGCCCTGCCTGGAAGGATAATACAGGGGCTTAAGCAGGCGGGCACGAATAACCCTGTCTTTATGCTGGATGAGGTAGACAAGATAGGCACGGATTTCAGGGGCGACCCGTCTTCGGCGCTTCTTGAGGTGCTGGACCCGGAACAGAACAACACGTTTTCGGACCATTACCTCGGGGTGCCTTTCGACCTTTCGAACATAATCTTCATTACCACGGGAAACGTGGGGGACACGATCCCAGGCCCCCTCAGGGACCGGATGGAGATAATCTACTTAAGCGGCTATACGGAAGAGGAAAAACTTGGCATTTCCAAGAATTACCTCATTCCCAAACAGCTTGACGCCCACGGCATAACGGAAAAGACCCTGAAGATTTCCGATGACGCCGCAAGGCAGGTCATCAGCCAGTACACAAGAGAGGCCGGGGTGCGCAACCTTGAGCGGGAGATCGCCCGCCTCTGCCGTAAGATAGCCAGGGAAATAGCGGAAACAGGCAACGGCAGCGGGAAGAAAAAAACCTTCCAGATAACGCCCAAAAACCTGGACAAATATCTGGGGGCACCCAAGTTCCTGCCCGAAGAGGAGATGGAAAAGGATTATGTGGGCGTGGCCACTGGCCTTGCCTGGACGGAAGCGGGCGGAGACATCATATATATAGAGGCAACCACAATGAAGGGAAGGGGCCATCTTACCCTCACGGGGCAGCTTGGCGAGGTGATGAAGGAATCCGCCCAGGCGGCGTTAAGCTATGTGCGCTCCAGGGCGGCAGCCCTTGGCATAAAGGAAGACCTCTTCGGCAAGGTGGACATACATATACACGTGCCTGCCGGGGCGATACCCAAGGATGGCCCATCGGCGGGTATTACGATGGCCACCGCCATAGCGTCAGCCCTGACCGGCAAGCCCGTAAAGAAAGAGATCGCCATGACCGGAGAAGTTACCCTTCGTGGCAGGGTGCTTCCGATCGGGGGAATAAAGGAAAAGGCCATCGCCGCCAGGAGAATGGGTGTAAAAACAGTCCTCATCCCCAAGAGGAACCTGAGGGACCTCGATGAACTTCCCAAATATGTAACGAAGGACCTTACGTTTATTCCGGTGGAGACCATGGACGAGGTCCTGGCGCACGCCCTTAAGGAAAAAAAGAGAAAGCCGGAAAAGAAAAAACAGAAAAAAGCGGCATGAGGCTCAGGGAACTTGGGGAGCAGGCCCTCCTGGACTGGATAAGGAGGAGGGCCGGGCGGAAAAGGACGAAGGGCCTCCTGCTTGGCATAGGAGATGACGCCGCCGTCCTGCGGGTGGGGACGGGCAAGAAAAAGGCGCTCGCCACCTCGGACATGATGCTGGAGGGCGTCCATTTCGACCTTTGCTGCCAGACGCCTTATCAGCTGGGTTTTAAACTGGTCTCAGTGAATGTAAGCGACATTTACGCCATGGGAGGCCAGCCGCGTTTCGCTTTCTTCGAAATAGGCGCTCCGTCCGATACCCCTGTCGAATTTACCAAGCAGATATTTGAAGGCGTTTTCGACGCCCTTGATCTTTATAAAGCCGTGCTTGCGGGAGGGGACGTCTGCGCTTCCCGTTCAGGCCTTGTGCTTAATATGAGCGTTATAGGCGAGGGCGAAAAGATCATAAAAAGAAGCGGCGCGAGGGTGGGCGACAGCCTGTACGTTACGGGCCCTCTCGGAGATTCGGCCTGCGGGCTTGCCTTAATGAAAAAAATAGGCAAACCGGTCAATATTGAAAAGAAGGGCAAAATAAACGAGCCGCTTCCCTGGGAGGTCATGAAGCCCCTTCTTGAGCGCCATCTGATGCCTTTTGTCAAAAGGAAAAAGCCTCCGCAGAGGGCCACGGCCATGATGGACATAAGCGACGGATTGTTGATAGACGCGATCAGACTTTGCAAAGAAAGCGCCGTTGGTGTCAAAATATACGAGGCCGGCATCCCTGTGTCACCGCAGATGAGGGAGGCAGCCCGGTTCTTAGGGGCCGACGCGCTTATGCTGGCCAAGACGGGAGGGGAGGATTATGAACTCCTCTATACCGCTGCCGGAACAAAAGCCGGCGGGACCCTGATCGGTGAGATAATAGAATCAGGATATTATATTGCCGGGCCCTCCGGGGCTGTCAGGAAATTCAGGTCTGGAGGGTACGAGCATTTTTCGGGAACTTAAAGAGAGGTTCAGAAGCATCCTCTCACTGAGGGAGAGTCCTCGCAGGCTTTCCGCCTCTCTGGCCATAGGCATCTTCATAGGGCTTTCGCCTCTCTTTGGCGTACATACGATAATCGCCATAGCGCTGATCTACGCCTTGAGGCTGAACATGACGGCGACAATGACCGGGGTTTACGTTACAAACCCGTTTACCGCCATACCCATATATACGTTTTCCACCTGGGCCGGATCAAAGGTCCTTAAAATGGATTTTATCCCCGGAGATTTTGATTTCAGTCATTTAAGGCTGTCCAGTTTCACGGGAGAGCTGAGATATCTTTTAAAACCTTATCTGGTCGGCTCGACCCTCGTGGCACTGCTCGCCGCCCCTGTCATATATGTTGTAATGCACAGGTTATTGTCCGGGAAGGGAAAAACGGCCTCAGAAAAGCATGCAGGATAAAAACAAAAACTCTTCCTCTTTTTATCTCCTTTCTCTCGGGTGCCCCAAGAACCTGGCCGACTCGGAAAAACTCACCGGAACGCTGCGCCTGGCGGGGTTGGAGCAGGCTTCGGGTCCCGAAGACGCGGGCACTCTGATAGTGAACACCTGCGGTTTCATAGAGGCCGCGAAACAAGAATCCATAGAGGAGATCCTCAATCTGGCGAGGCTCAAGGGGAAGAAGAAAAATAAAAAACTGCTGGTCTTCGGATGCCTGGCCCAAAGATACAAAGAGGAGCTGAAAAAGGAACTGCCGGAAGTGGATGCCATCTGGGGCGTCGATGCGGCTGCTGAGATAGCGGGTTATCTGGCGAAGGGAGTTCAGCCTGAAAACGGGTTTTTTAGGCTTCGGAAAGAAAAACTGCCTGTTTTCCGGCCTTCAACATTTCCGTACGCATACCTGAAAATTTCGGAAGGCTGTAAAAGGCGCTGCTCTTTCTGTTCCATCCCGCTCATCAGGGGGCCTTTGAGGAATTTTGCTCCCGATGAGATACTGAAAGAGGCCAGCGGCCTTCTAAAGACCGGCATCAAGGAGATCATAGTCGTATCACAGGACACGGCAAGCTATAAATTCAAAGATTACGGCCTGAAGGAACTTGTAAAAGATATCTGTTCGTTGCCGGGGGACTTTTGGGTGAGGCTTCATTATCTGCATCCTTCTGGAGTTGATGAAAAACTGCTGGATGTTATGGCAGGCCAAAAAAAGGTCGTGAAATATCTGGACATGCCGCTTCAGCATTCGGAGCCAGGGATATTAAAACTCATGGGCAGGGGCGTGCATGGAAGGAAATCTTTTGGCAGGCTCATTGCGTACGCCAGGCAGGCGATGCCGGGCCTTGCGGTACGAAGCTCGTTCATAGTGGGCTTCCCCGGCGAAACGAAAGCGGACGCGGAGGGGCTTATCGATTTCATCCGGCAGACGGGTTTTGAGCACGCGGGGGCGTTCATCTACTCCAGGGAAGACGGCACCGCGGCGGCAAAGCTTCAAGGACAGCTGTCAACCGCCGTTAAGCAAAAAAGATACGATCAGTTCATGAGCGCGCAGGCAGAGATCAGCCTGGAAAAGAACAAGGCCCTCATCGGGCGCAGGATGAAAGCGATAGTGGACGAGGTGGACGGCAAGACGGCCCTGTGCAGGCTTGCTTCCCAGGCGCCTGAAGTTGATGGGGTTGTTTTTTTGGATGGGGTTTCCATGGAAGAAGAAAAGGGGATAAAACCTGGCGGCTTTGTGCGGGTCCTGATAACTGAGGCATACGATTACGACCTTAAAGGGGAACTGGTCAAGTAATTAAAAATGAGTCATCACTGGATGGACGAAGACATAACGGATGAGGTGAGAGCGAAGGGGAAGAACAAAAACCCCTTCAGAAGATTTCCCTGGCTGCATCTGGTCCTTTTTGTGCTTACAATTTTCAGCACGCTTGTGGCGGGGATGGTGCAAAAAGGCATAGACCCGCTTAAGCAGCCCGGCAGGATATATGAGGGCATACCTTTTTCCGCCACGCTCATCATCATCCTTCTTGCCCATGAACTTTCGCATTATTTCGCCTCAAAAAAGCATAATACGATGGCTACACTGCCGTACTTCATCCCGGCCCCAACGCTGATAGGCACCTTCGGCGCGGTCATAAAAATGAAATCTCCCATACTCTCAAGAAGGGCGCTTGTGGATATAGGCGCGTCAGGGCCGATCTCGGGGTTTGTGGTCTCGGTTGCGGCATGTATTATAGGGCTCCACTTCTCCCATATAATAAGGGGGCCGCACGCCGCCCCGCCCATTGAGCTTGGCGACTCGATGATGTTTTACCTTCTGACGAGACTTGTTGTGGGAAGCGCCGCGGGAGGCGATATTGTATTGAACCCGATTGCCTTTGCCGGTTGGATCGGTTTTTTTGTAACGTTTCTTAACCTGCTTCCTGCGGGCCAGCTGGATGGCGGACACGTGGCCTATGCCTTTTTGGGCCCGCTGCACAAAATGGTTTCCAGGGCGCTGGTTTTCATACTTGCCGTGCTTGGTATCTTTTTCTGGAAAGGATGGCTGGTCTGGGCGGCCCTCCTTTTAATAATCGGGATAAAACACCCGCCCGTTTACCACTGGGAGGTCCCGCTTGAGCCCTCAAGAAGATATATCGGATTGTTGGTGTTTCTGATCTTCCTTCTGACATTTATTCCCACCCCGTTTAAGGTTTCGATGTAGGCCATGAAGCCCATGCCAAATGCTTGTCCGAGGGAATTTTTTTTGTAATAATCCTTCCCGAACACAGGCTCAAGATTTCTCCAGAAATAAACGACTCGTGCCGGTTAAGGCCCAGTGCGATGTGCCCCCTTCAAACCTTGAAAATAAGCGATTCTCTCTTGGGCTCAAGTTACGCCCTGAATCTTGCCTTGAAAACGCGTGGCAAAATGTGCATAGTACAAGCAGTAATTTAAATTTTATGTAGGTTGGGTTTCGCTGCGCTCAGCCCAACCTACATTTACTGGCTTCTGACCCTCGGAGAAAAACACAATGATCATCTTTATTCTCATTTGTCTTATTATCGTCATCGGTGTCTATGCGATATTCGTTCGCGACCTGATGAGTGCGCGTGCTCGCCTCACGGGGTGCAGCAAAATGATCGAGACGTCATTCGGAGCATTGGAATATGCCGTGGTGGGCGAGGGAGAGCCGTTACTGGTCGTGCATGGTGCCGCAGGCGGCTTCGATCAAAGTATCGACATGGCCGGTGCGGTCGTCGGGCGCGGATATTCGGTCATCGCCCCGTCGCGCTTCGGCTATCTCCGTTCGGCGTTGCCCGACGACCCGACAACCGCGATGCAGGCCGATGCATATGTCCAGCTTCTTGATCATCTTGGCATCGACAAAGTAGCGATTGTTAGCATTTCTGCCGGCGCCTGGTCGGCTCTGCAATTTGGCGCCCGGCATCCGGAGCGCTGTCGCATGCTAGCGCTCCTCGTCCCCGCCGACTATTTACCGGCAGGAACGTCCATCCGCGGCGGTGCCATTGCCCGGGTGATCTTCAATTCTGATTTCGTCGCTTGGGCAGCGCTAAAATTAACACTCATCGTCCCCGGCGGAGTGGCCCAAACAATACTAGGCACCGATGCCTCTGTTATACGCGCCGCCGAGCCAAGCGAAAAAGCGCGCGTACGACAAGTTTTGGAACATCTTCTGCCGGTGAGATCACGCTTTAGAGGGATGCAATTCGATATTCAGACCGCCGCCATGCATGAGCCGTATCCGATAGAGAATACCGTCTGTCCTGTTCTGACGATCAGCGCCGAAGACGACCGGTTTGGTACGGCCGCGCGAGCGAGGCATATCGCCAAGAGCGTGCTCAACGGCAAGACCGTCATCTTTCCGACTGGCGGTCATGCCTTGATCGGCCGCAATGACGACGCATTGCGTGAAGTTGTATCGTTTCTCCAGCACCGTGTAGGTTGGGCTGAGCGTAGCGAAGCCCAACCTACCAAATAAAAATAAGGGATCTCATATTCCTGACGAATTCCGCACCCTCATTTATTTGTAATCCTTTCAGATTTGTGGCCGTAACCCGCGCCCGCGGACTGATTTTGAAATGGGAGGTGTTCCGGACGAAATCTCATCCAGGAAGCCGCCATAAAAAGCACGGGTTTTTACAGGCAACTTTGTTTATTATTCTTCCCGCTTTGTTGATTGTTCTTTGTAATATAGACTATAATTATAGTCTATATTAAAATTAGTGAGGAGTAATGCCATGACAAAGACCATCCCCCTTGCCGAGGCGAAGAAGCATCTTTCCGCTGTAATTCGGGGGACACTTTACTTAATTCGTTTCCAAGTTTAGTCCGCAAACGCTATATGCGGTCCGGATCATTCCGCTATCGCTTGACTTTGGTTAACATGCAAGTTAACATAACAAGTGAGCAGGACCGTAATTTTCTATAGGACGGCTGACGGGAAATGCCCGGTACAGGATTTCTTGGCCTCGCTCCCGGGGAAAGTAGCTCAGAAGATTACTTGGGTTTTAAGCCTTCTGGAAGATTTGGAAATTATGCCGTCCTCATATTTCAAAAAGCTCGTGGGTACAGATGATATTTGGGAGTGCCGGATTCAATTTGGTTCGAATGCATACCGGATATTTTGCTTTCCAAGTGGGAATTCCGTTGTTGTTCTGACACACGGGCTGATTAAAAAAACGCAGAAAACGCCGCAACGGGAGATCGAGAAAGCTGAGGCTTACAGAAGGGATTATTTACAGAGGAGGTTTAAAAAATGAGTGACCTGAAAAAATATATCCATGATAGAAAAAGAAGGGACAAAGGCTTCGCCGAAGGATATGATGAGGGATATGAGCAGTTCAAAATAGGCGCAATGTTAAAACAGGCCCGCGAGTCAGTGGGGCTTACTCAGGAAGAACTTGCTCAAAAGCTGAAAACGAAGAAGACCGCTATATCGCGGATTGAAAATCATGCAGAAGATATCAAACTCTCGACTTTGGAGAAAGTGGCGCATGCTCTCGGCAAGCACCTTCAAGTAAAAATCGCTTGAGTTTCGAGTTGCTGGAAGCGAGCTAAGCATTTGCTTCTTTCGATAATCGCCATCTAAGGTCTGTACGGCGGACGCGGACTTGATCCCATAACACGCGCTGAATCCCACCCTTTAAAAAAGTTGCTAGTCCCGGACGAAATCTCATCCAGGAAGCCGCCATAAAAAGCACGGGTTTTTACAGGCAACTTTGTTTATTATTCTTCCCGCTTTGTTGATTGTTCTTTGTAATATAGACTATAATTATAGTCATATTAAAATTAGTGAGGAGTAATGCCATGACAAAGACCATCCCCCTTGCCGAGGCGAAGAAGCATCTTTCCGTCATCGTGAAAGACGTTGATGAAAAGTTCGACCGTTTCGCGATCACCAAAAATGGAGTCGAAAAGGCTGTCATCATAAGCAGCGAGGAATTTGAGGGGCTGCTGGAGACGCTCGATATCCTCTCACATAGGGAGGAAAGAGAGGCGATTGCTCGCGCGAAGAAGCAGGTCAGCAAAGGTAAAACCATATCCCTTGAAAAATTCAAGGCGCGGCTTTCGCGCTCGTGACCTTTCAGATAGAACTTGCGAAGGAAGCCCAAGCCGGCCTTGAATCCCTTTACAAATCTGACAGGACATTGTTCAGGAGAATCCTTGCTAAGATCGAAACTCTTATGGCTAAGCCCCAGGAGGGCAAACCATTGGTTGGCAATCATAAGGGAGAATATTCCCTCAGGGTTGGTAATTACCGCATTGTTTATGAAATTGAATATACGAAGCGAATCGTCTATGTCCTCACCGTAAAACATCGAAAGCATGTCTATTGAATTATATTTTCCTGAAGTTTTTAACCACAATATCTTGTGTCCTTATTACTTTCCGGCCTCTATATAATCCGACTGTAATCTTCAATAAAAAAAATTCCTTTTTTTCTTGACAACTTATGTAGCCTTTCCCTATGATTTAGTGGTAAAACGTGGGGAAAGGTGGTTTGAAAATCCCCTTTAATGGGAGGATTTGAATCAATGTCCGGTTTTTCGGGTAAGTTTTATTACGCGATGGACGAAAAGGGTCGACTCATGATACCGGCCCCTTTCAGGGACATTGTTTCTACAAACTACAGCCCCAAGCTCATGGTCGCGAATTCCGCTTTCGACAGTTGCCTGAACGTCTATCCGCTGGAGGAATGGCAAAAACTTGTGGAGAAGGTCAGGGCATTGCCCCGTTCGGACAGGTCGGTCAGATATTTTTTAAGAAAAGTTATCGCCTCCGCGGTGGAAACCGCCATCGACAAGCAGGGCAGGATACTGGTGCCTTCGGCCCACAGGCAGGACACCGGACTGGACGGCGAGGTTGTGCTTGTGGGGCAGGTCGAGATGATCGAGTTGTGGAGCAAGTCCGCCTGGGCGCAGGAGACGGACGCCTCCAGGGTGGACAGGGACACGCTTGAGGCATCGCTCAGCCGTTATGGGATATAGAGGGAAATATGATAGCTCACGTTCCCGTTTTGCTTGGGGAAGTCATGGAGATTCTGAAACCCGAAAGAGGGGGAGTTTACGTTGACGCAACGGTCGGACTTGGGGGGCATTCAACGGAGATACTCAGGCGGATGGGGGCACAGGGCTCCCTTATTGGCATTGACAGGGATGAGGAGGCGTTAAAGGTGGCCCGGGCGGCGCTGACCAGTGAAAACGTGTCGCTTGCGCACGCCAGGTTCTCGGAACTCGATTCCGTGCTCGACGGGATGAACATAGACAAGATCGACGGCATCATGTTCGACCTGGGGGTTTCCATGCTTCAGCTCAGGATGGCCGAGAGGGGTTTCAGCTTCAATTCCGATGAGCCCCTGGATATGCGCATGGATAAAAGCCCCGTTACGCCTACCGCTGCAGATATATTGGCCACCTATCCCGAAACCGAACTCCGGAGGATTTTCGGCGAGTACGGAGAGGAAAGATACTCGGGCAGGATCGCAAGGCAAATAGTCTTTTTAAGGCGCAAGGGGACCCCGGTGAGGACCGGCAGGGAGCTTGCACGCATAGCTTTGACCGCATACCACGGAGGCCGGGAAAAGATACACCCCGCAACAAGGATCTTCCAGGCCTTGAGGATAGAAGTGAACAGGGAACTGGAAGAGCTGAAATCGGGCCTTGATTTCTCATTGCGCCGCCTTTCGAAAGGCGGGAGGATCGCGGTCATCTCCTACCATTCCCTCGAGGACAGGATCGTCAAGCATTTCCTGAAGGACGCGGAAAAGGAAGGACAATTTATCCTCCTTTCGAAAAAACCGGTGAGGCCGGCGCTGGAGGAGATAAGACGGAATCCGGCGGCCAGAAGCGCCAAGCTCAGGGGGGCCGAAAGACAATGAGAGCGGGCATGAGAAGCGAGGGAAGTATGTTATCATATTGTCTCAGGGGATTTGTATGTCTACTTGTTGTCATCGGATTTTTCGGGTTGGTCTGGCTTCGCTCCAGCATACGGGAACAAGAATATGAGATTGGTGCGCTCGAAAAGGAGTGCCGGGGGGTGCTCCGCCATTTGAACGCGCTTGATGCCGAAAAGGCAACTCTCTTTTCCGTCGCGCAAACCGGCACGGTCGCCGCAGAAAAACTGGGCATGGATTTTCCTGACAGGACAAAGGTGTTTTACGTGGAACGGGACAGGGGAAATGTCCCATATGAGGCGGCCTACAGGCAGTAAACAGGGCCCCTTTGCTTTTGTGTAATTTTTTGTTTTTTGATTTTGTTTTTTTGCGTTGTTTCAGGGGGGTTTTTTGATTAGTTTTAATTCAACACAAACCAAAAATTTTAGGAAATGACGAGAGCCATTCTTCTTAGCACGGCGATAACGTTTGCCTTTTTTATTGTCCTTGTAAGGCTGGGGGAACTGATGCTGCTTGAGCACCAGGAGCTTTCCGCCAAGGCGATGAGCCAATATCAGAGGGAAAGCCATATCAAGGCCGGCAGGGGTGATATATATGACAGGAGGGGCAGGGAGCTTGCGGTGAGCCTGGACGCGCAGTCCCTCTATTGCGACCCCGCGCAGGTGGCTTCCGTCCGCCAGGACGCAATGGAGATAGCGAAAGCGGTAGGGGTGAGCTATTCAGAGGTCGAAGACAAGATGTCCGTCACCGGCAAAAAACATTTCATATGGATTAAAAGAAAGTTAAGTGAAGATCAGAGTGATGCCTTGAAAGGCATGAAGCTTGGCCCAGGCATAGGCTTCGTGGATGAGTCTAAAAGATATTATCCCGAAGGCAGTCTTGCCGCCCAGGTGCTTGGATATCTGAATATGGACAGCAAGGCGCAGGCCGGGGTGGAGAAAGAGTACAGCGGGACGCTTACCGACAAGGGCGGCAAAGTGGTAGTGGAGCGGGACGCGACCGGAAAGATACTTTCCCAGGGCGTGCAGATGGAATCCAGGGGAGACAACGTGGTGCTTACTATCGATGAGGGGCTCCAGTTCATAGCGGAGTCGGCCCTGGATGAAGCGATGCAAAAATGGAAGGCGGAATCGGCTGTCGTCATAATGATGGACCCTTATACCGGGGGCATCCTGGCGATGTCGAGCAGGCCTACTTTCAATCCCAATGATCCGGGCGCGGCGGAAGCCGCCGCAAGGCGAAACAGGGCCATAATGGATGTATACGAGCCAGGCTCCGTATTCAAGATAGTAATGGGCTCGGCGGGCCTTGAGACCGGGACAGTCACGCCGCAGTCGGTCTTTAATTGTTATGGCGGCAGATTCTCAGTTGGCGGCAGGACGTTTCATGACGTGGAAAAAAACGGGATCCTGACTTTCGAGCAGATAATACAGAAATCCTCGAATGTGGGCAGCATCCAGGTCGCTCTCAAGCTCGGCCCGGAGAGGCTTTATAAATATGCAAGACTGCTTGGGTTCGGCCAGAAAACAGATATAGACCTCCCTTCCGAAACCGGAGGGTACGCTAAACTCCCTCATTCCGATGTCTCCCTTGCCTCGATGGCGATAGGTTATGGGGTCGCGGTAACGCCGCTCCAGATACTCAGGGCATACTCGGCAATAGCAAACGGCGGTTATCTTGTCAGTCCGCATGTGGTTTCCCGTATCACATCTCCGGACGGCCAGACTATAAGCAGTTTTCATGGACAAATTCAAAGGGTCCTGAAGCCCGAAACAGCCGCCATTTTCAGAAAGATACTTGGCATGGTCACCCAGAAAGGCGGCACCGCGGAGCAGGCCGCCGTGGACGGCAATGCCGTCTGCGGAAAGACAGGCACAGCCAGGCTTTTTGATCCAAGGACCGGAAGGTATTCGGACAAGTACGCAAGCACATTCGTTGGGTTCGTCCCCGCCAAAGACCCGAAAATAGCGATGATAGTGGTGTTCAAGGGCCCGAAAGGGTCGATATACGGGGGCGTGGTTTCAGGGCCGGTATTCAGCACTATCGCCGAGAAGGCGTTCGCTTATCTTAACGTCCCCAGGGACGATGCGGACCAGGGCAACATTGTTTATGTAGGAAAAGGAAAGGACAGTCATGGAGTTGTCTATACTCCTTGAAGGAGTAAAGATAAAGGAAATAAAAAACGGTGCGGGCCTCGATATAAAAGGCCTTGCGATAGACTCAAGGCGGGTGCGCCCCGGAGACCTTTTTTTCGCGCTCAGGGGCGGCCGTGCGGACGGCAACGCATTCATAGCGGATGCCATACAAAAAGGGGCCAGCGCCATTTTGACTGAAATAGAGGATAGCGGCTCTTCACTTTCATCAGGGCCTGCATATATTGTGGTAGAGGACGGCCGCGCCGCGCTTGCGAGGGCTTCGGCCAATTTCAACAACAATCCTTCCCGAAGGCTGGCGGTCACCGGGATAACGGGAACAAACGGAAAAACGACCACGGCCCTTCTTGTGCAAGGCGCTCTTACGCGGCTTGGCAGGGGAGCGGGGCTCATAGGCACCATAAAATACATCGCGGGCGGAACGGAAAAACCCGCTTCCCATACCACACCGGAGGCCCCGGAGTTTCAATCCATGCTTGAAGAAATGTCCAGGGCGGGCCAGAGTTACGCTGCGGCCGAGATATCATCTCACGCGCTTGCTCAAAAAAGGGTGGACTGCACCTCTTTCAAGGCGGCCGTGTTTACAAACCTTACGAGGGACCATCTCGATTTCCACAAGACGATGGAGAATTATTTCGACGCCAAAAAAAGACTTTTCCATGAGCTGCTCGAAGAGGGCGGCGCGGCGGTCATAAATTCCGACGACCCTTTCGGCCTCAGGCTTGTCTCTGGGCTTAAGGGCAGGAGGATTTTTACCTATGGGACCGTTTCTCTTCACAACGATTATGGCAATGAAAGCATAACGGCGAAAGACATTTTGAACCTGCAGGCCGGGCTGCGATTTGAAATTGCCTTTAAGGGTAAAAAATTTCCGGTAAGCTCCCGCCTCATAGGAGCCCATAATGTCTACAACCTGCTTGCCGCGTTCGGGGCGCTCGTAGGGCTTGGCATCAGCCAGGAAGATGCCATAGATGGTCTGGAATCCCTTGAAGGGGTAAAGGGCCGGTTCGAGCGGGTTGAATGCGGCCAGGACTTCCTTGTGGTCGTCGATTATGCCCATACGCCAGATGCGCTTCAGAGGCTGATCCAGGCCGCCCGCGCCGTTTCAGGAGGCAGGGTCATCACCATGTTTGGGTGCGGCGGGGACCGGGACAAAGGCAAGCGCAGAGAGATGGGGCTGATCGGGGCCGCCCTTTCGGATATCGCGGTCATCACATCTGACAACCCTCGCAGCGAGGACCCGGTATCCATTATAAATGACATAAAGGAAGGCATCCCGGCCGATAGAGCGGCTGATTGCATGCTGATAACGGACCGTGCCCAGGCCATCGCGAAGGCCATAGAATTGGCCCGGCCCGGAGATGCGGTTTTGATCGCGGGCAAGGGGCACGAGGATTACCAGGAGATAAACGGAGCGCGCATGCCATTCAGTGACTGCCAAGCCGCAATCGATGCATTGAAAGACCAAAAAACAAGAAGTCAAAAAAGGCAAAACAGGTGAAATGATGTCTTTTTCTCTGGATATACAGGAAATACTTAGGGCGACCGGCGGAAGGCTCCTGCAAAGCGGGGCCGTTAAGTTTACAGCCGTGAATACGGACACCAGGACTATAGGCGATGGCGAACTCTTTGTAGCGCTCAAGGGCGACCGGTTCGATGGAAACGATTTTCTGGTAACTGCGCTTGAGCATGGCGCCGGGGCCATTGTAAGCCGGGAGCCTGCGGTCACATCTTTGCCTGAAGGGAAAAGCGTGGCGCTTGTGCCTGATACCCTGAAAGCCCTTCAGGACATGGCCCGCTGGATACGCATGAAGAGGCCGGAAATGCCTGTTATCGGGGTCACCGGATCAAACGGCAAGACCACTACAAAAGAGCTTGCGGCCTGCGTGCTCGGGGCAAAAAAAATGGATGTGCTCAAGAGCCGCGGCAACCTGAACAACCAGATAGGGCTTCCCCTCAATCTATGCCGTCTTGAGCCGTGGCACGATGCCGCGATACTGGAGATGGGCGCAAGCATGCCGGCGGACATTGAGGAGCTTTGCGGCATAGCCCATCCGTCGCATGGCATCATCACCAATATCGGGCAGAGCCACCTGGAGGGGTTTCCCGGGGGGGTGGAGCAGATCGCGGACACAAAGCTTGCGCTTGCCCGGGCCGCCGGGACCGTCATCTATAACGCCGACGACCCTGTGTTGAAGAAAGCGGTCGAAAAAGAATTCATGGCTCAAAAGCAAAAAGAGCAAAAAAAACTCATAAGCTTCGGCATGCATGAGGGCGCGCAGGTCCGCGCAACCGGTATCAGTATGGAGGCGGGGTCGTCCTCTTTTGTAGTTTCAGCGGACGGAGCGGCTGTCAGGGTCAGACTTTTAGTGCCGGGCATGTTCAATATTTATAACGCGCTAGGAGCGGCGGCAGCGGGGCTTGAGTTCGGCATTACCCTTGAGGATGCGGCACAGGCCCTGGAAGGGTTTCGCGGCGTGCCGATGAGGTATGAGATAAAAGAAACGGGCGGGGCCACGATCTTAAGCGATGTGTATAACGCAAATCCCGCCTCGATGGAACAGGCGGTAGAGGAGCTTGTGAGACTGAGAGGTAAAAGGGCGATCGCGGTGCTTGGCGACATGCTCGAACTTGGCAGTTACTCTGAGGAGGCGCACAGGGACCTTGGCCGGCGCCTTGACGCGGATGTGTTCATAGCCGTGGGGCCGATGATGGGCCTCGCGCTTGAAGAATTTCAAAAAAAAGGGGAAAACAACAAAAACTTCAAAAAAGTCAAACAAGAAAGGCTCGCGTTGTCCTGCACGGATTCGGACCAGGCTGCAAAGGAACTCCTGGCGAACCTGAGGCCTGGCGACACGGTCCTCATCAAGGGATCAAGAGGGATGAAGATGGAAAAAGTCTTGCCTGCGGAAAGGCAGGCGGAGTAAGAGTGCTTTATAGTCTTTTTTATTTTCTGCACGACTGGATAAAACCTTTCAACGTATTCAGATATATTACGTTCAGGGCCGCGCTGGCCGCATTTACAGCGGCCGGGATCTCGTATTTCATAATGCCTTCGTTCATAAAATGGGCAAAGAATATAGGTAATACGCAATCGATACGGCAGGACGGCCCTTCAAGGCATCTGGCCAAGCAGGGCACGCCCACAATGGGGGGCATAGTCATTGCCGGAAGCATCCTGATGGCAATGCTTTTCTGGGGCGACCTGAAGAACAGCTATGTGCTTTTGATGATGCTGTCGACCGCGGGGTTTTCCGCTATCGGATTTTGGGACGACTACCTGAAGGTGGCAAGAAAGAACCCGAAGGGGCTTGCCGCAAGGTATAAATTCGGCCTCCAGATACTGCTTGCGATAATAATCGGCACGATCATCTATTTGAACCCACACGACCAATATGCCGATATGCTGTCCATCCCGTTTTTCAAGAAATGGCTCCTTCATTTCGGCATATTCTACATACCTTTTTCGGTGCTCGTAATGGTGGGCTCATCGAATGCGGTGAACCTCACGGACGGAATTGACGGTCTTGCCATCGGCCTGGTCGCGATAGCGACACTCGCAAACGGCGTGCTCATATATATATCCGGCCACAAGGAACTTTCGGGATACCTGCACGTGCTGCATCTTCCATATATTGGAGAACTCACCGTCTATTGCGGCGCCATGTTCGGAGCGGCGATAGGTTTTCTGTGGTACAACTCCTATCCGGCGGACCTTTTCATGGGGGACGTCGGTTCTCTGGGCCTGGGCGGCGCCCTTGGCACCCTCGCCATAATTTCGAAGCAGGAGATAATACTTGCCGTGGTGGGCGGGGTATTCGTTATGGAGACGGTTTCGGTGATGCTTCAGGTGATGTCTTTCAAGCTCACCGGCAAGCGGATATTCAGGATGGCCCCGATCCATCATCACTTCGAACTGAAGGGGTGGGCGGAGCCAAAGGTCATCGTCAGGTTCTGGATCATCGGGATAATACTGGCGCTCATGTCGCTGACAACGTTCAAGGTAAGGTGATGACGCCGTCTATGGAAAATATGACACCGGTTTTCGAGGGGAAAAAGGTCCTTGTGTTCGGGCTGAAAAGAAGCGGCGCGGCCTCCGCTCTGGCTCTCCATGCCCTTGGCGCGAAGGTGGCCGTAACCGACATGAAGACCGCCTCCGAGCTGGCCGAAGAGATAAAAACGCTTCCGGCGGACATTCACCTGTATCTTGGCGGGCATCCCGAAGAGGCCCTTCAAGGAGCGGACCTCGTGGTGGTCAGCCCAGGGGTGCCCATGAACATCCCCGCACTTAAAGAGGCGTCCAACTCCGGGGTAGAGATCATAAGCGAGCTAGAGCTTGGGTTCAGGCTGTTTAAATCCGCGGACCCGCTTCTGGATTTTTACGCGATCACCGGCACGAACGGGAAGTCCACAACGACGGCCCTTCTGCATTACATCCTTGAAAGTTCGGGAAGGAAAGCTGTGCTGGCCGGAAACATCGGCTATGCCCTTTCCGGTTTCTTTTCGAAGGGGCGCACGCCTGACGGCCCCGTTGTTGTCGAGGTGTCCAATTTCCAGCTCGAAGGCATACGGGATTTCAAGCCGAGGATCGCCGCTATACTTAATCTTGCCCCCGATCACCTGGACCGCTACAAAGACGTTGACGCCTATTATGAGGCCAAGATGCGGATATTCGAAAGGCAGGACGAAGGGGATTACCTCGTCCTGAATGCGGACGACCCGAATACTGGGCTTGTAACCGGGAAGCTTGAGGGCGCAAAGCCCGCAAAAACAGAAAGACCTAAAATAGTCTGGTTCGGAAAAGGCGAGGGCAGGGGAAAAGAAAAGATATTCGGTGTTTACTCGAAAGACGGTTCGGTTTTTGTGGACCTGCCCGGGATGGAGCTTGAACTCATCAGGGCCGCGGACATCAGGATAAAAGGCGCGCATAACCTTGAAAACGCGATGGCCGCGGCGGCCATGGCGCTTCTGGCGGGCGTGCCGGCTTCAGACGTGCGCAAGGCCCTTACGGAATTTCCGGGTCTGCCGCACCGGATGGAATTTGTAAGGGAGCTTGACGGGGTCGCATACATAAACGACTCCAAAGGGACGAACCCGCCCGCCGTTCTGCGGTCAATCGGGAGTTTTGGCGTTTTTTCGGAAAAGAAAAACGGGAAAAGATCCTTGATACTGATCGCGGGAGGCAGGGATAAAAACGGCGATTTCAGGAGCCTTCGAAACGAGGTCGAAAGGAACGTAAAACTCCTGGTGCTTATAGGGGAGGCAAGCGGCAAGATCGCTTCCGCCCTTGAGGGAGCCGCGCGCATTGAATACGCAGAAGACCTGGCCCAGGCGTTAAGAATCTCAAAGCAGGCCGCAGTGCCCGGAGACGTGGTGCTCCTTTCGCCCGCCTGCGCGAGTTTCGACATGTTCAGGGATTTTGAGGCCCGGGGGGCCAGGTTCAAAGAGGAGGTGCAGAGGCTTTGAACCAGAAACCCAGGGCTTCCTATAACAGGGCAGCTTCTTATCAAGACATACCTGGAAAGCCGGACAGGATGCTCATAATTTTAGTTACGGCGCTCGTCCTCTTTGGCGCCCTCATGATCTATTCGAGCACCAGTGTTATCACCGATTTCATGCTGAAAAGACATGCTGCCAATTCTCTCTTTTATTTCAAGAAGCATGTCATGACCATAGCTCTTGCCCTTGTTGCCGGTTTTGTCTCTTACCGGATAAAGCCAAGGGTTTTGGGCAAGCTCTCTCCCCTGTTCCTGATAATTTCCATGGGCCTATTGCTTCTGGTATTCACCAGGTTCGGTATTTCGGCCGGGGGGGCCAGGAGATGGCTCAGGGTGTGGCCGTCCACGTTCCAGCCCTCGGAGCTGGTCAAGCTTGCGATGGTCATTTTCCTGGCCTGGTATCTTTCAATGGATTTTTTTGAGCCCGGCAGGCTGTGGAAGGTCCTTCTGCCCGTCGGGGTAATGGCGATATTCCAGGTGGTCTTTTTAAAACAGCCCGATTTTGGCGGTACGCTTACGCTTGGGGTTATCACGCTCTCCATGCTCTTTCTGGCCGGAGCGAGGCTAAGGTATCTTGGTATGCTTTTGCTGGGCCTTTTGCCATTCGTTTATTATCTGGCCCACAAGCCCTACCGCTGGAAAAGGATAGTATCCTTTTTAAACCCGTGGGCGGACGCGCGCGGAGAGGGCTTCCAGCTTGTACAGTCCCTTATAGCGTTTGGCAGGGGTGGGCTCGGCGGAGTTGGCTTGGGCAAGAGCATGCAGAAGCTCTCCTTTCTTCCCGAAATGCACACCGATTTCATTTTCTCGATAGTGGGGGAGGAGCTTGGTTTTTTCGCGGCCGGCCTGGTTGTGGCCGCTTTCTGCGCCCTGTTCTTAAGGAGCGTCCGCATAGCCAACAGGATGGGCGAAAAATATGATTTCCTCCTGGCCTGGGGTATCGCGCTCATGATAGCGCTTCCCGCATTCGTGAATTTCTGCGTGGTAACCGGGCTACTGCCCACAAAAGGGCTCCCCCTTCCTTTCATAAGTTATGGAGGCTCCTCACTTATCGTAAATCTTATGGCCATGGGTATATTGCTAAGGCTTTCAAAAGGCGAGCCTCCCGTGGCGGCCCCGGACCGGCTTAAGGAGATACTGGAGAAGAAAAAAGCGAGGCGCACCGTTTATGGAACGGGCTATGGGGCGAGGTTTTAAATAAATTGAAATTAATAATGAATAGAGGACGTATGAGGACAAAGATAAAGATCAAAAAGTCCGGCCGGAAGGACGCCAGGGCATGAGAGTAGTTATTGCCGGAGGAGGGTCAGGCGGGCATCTTTTCCCCGGTCTTGCCCTTGCGGAAGAACTCAAAAAGCAGGCCGGCGCGGAGATAGTATTCATGGGTACGGAAAAAGGACTGGAAGCGAAGGTCGTCCCCCAAAAGGGATATCAGATCATATTCCTGCCTGCTGAAGGCGTTGCCGGAAAATCGGGGATCGCAAAATACCGTGCGGTCTCAAAGCTCATGTTATCGGTCCTGAAGGCAAAAAAGCTGCTTGCCTCCATCGAGCCGGATGTGGTCGTGGGCACGGGCGGATACGTCTCCGTAAGCCCGGTAGTCGCGGCATGGCTCTCATCCATCCCGATTATCGTCATGGAGCAGAACGTAGTGCCTGGAGCGGCGAACCGCTGGCTTGCCAGGCTTTCTGGCGCGGTGGCCGCAACCTATATGGAAAGCACGCGGTATCTGCCCAAGGGAAAGACCTTTCTCACCGGCAACCCGGTGAGGGCCGAAGTGCTTTCGGCTACAAAAGAGAACTCTTTAACTTTAACTTCCAGATTGTTCGAGCTTGAGCCCGAAGGGTTTTTCACGGTCTTTGTATCGGGGGGGTC
>JAKAEG010000294.1 GCA_021819985.1 Nitrospirota bacterium
GCCTTGCCGCTTTTTAAAAATGCAATGGAATCCGCTATCCGGCCCCGCAGCTCTTCCGGCAGTTCGATTGCGACAAAACATCTTATGGATCCTGTCATTTCACTCCGATCTTAATGAAAAGGGCGCCAGCAAGCTTTTTTAAGCGCTCCCGCTTAAAATTTAGTGAATAACCCTCCACAACTGAAGGACAATATTTGCGGCAACACCGGCCGCCACATCGTCAAACATTACCCCATAGCCTCCGGGCAGATTCTCAAATTTATTTATCGGGGGTGGCTTCAATATGTCAAAAAACCGGAAGAGTACGAAGGCTGCAATAAGATATCCGGTCGAAAGCGGCAGGAAGAGCACGCTTACCAGATAACCCTCGAACTCATCGATTATAATGCGCCTGGAATCCCTGCCAAGTACAAATTCGGCCTGTCCGGCCGTATAGACGCCTACTATAGTTATAAATATGGTAAACGCAAGAAGCGGGAAGGGTCCGGGTTTTAAAAAACAGACAAAAACGGCCCCGGCGAGTGTGCCGAAAGTGCCTGAGGCAAATGGGATATAACCTATAAAAGACAGTGTCGCGATCTGCCGCAGAAGAAAGCCGGGAAGTTCTTTTCTATCCACTACTACCCGATCTTGTAATGATATGTCACGGGGGTTTTGTCTTCGAACGTGGCCCTTACCGAGCAATATTTATCCATTGAAAGCTCGACCGCCCTTTTTACCGCCTCTTCACTCAGGTTTTTACCCTTTATTACAAATTCCACTTCTATTTCGGTATATCTCTTGGGGTGCTCCTCGGCCCTTTTCCCCTTCACTATTAGTTCAAAGCTGGTGACTTCCTGCTTTTTTTTCCTGAGTATCGAAATAACATCCATGCCCGTGCATCCGCCAAGCCCAGCCAGAAGCAGCTCCATGGGTCTGGCCGCGCTGTCTTGTCCGCCGAACTCCATGGATGAATCCATCACTATTTCATGGCCGCTTCCCGTAATGGCTGAAAAACGCATCCCATCCTGAAATTTTATTCTCGCTTCAGGCATGTTCCAGATCTCCTTTGTTATTTTTTTTACTCCATTTATGGACTTTTCAGGCTAACCCATGCGCCGGACCCCTGTCAATATAGTAAAGCTATTTACAATTCATATCACCCCGCAATGAAAGAGATAGCGGCAGATCACAGCTTTTTCTCCTTGACATACAGCTTTCTCTCCTTTGCCAATTTCAAAGTGCTGTGTTAAAATTTGTGCCTGTCAAGGGGAGGGAATTTTACATGCTCCAAATTTCTATTAAGGCCTTAAAGGCACGAAAATGAAAGCATCGAAAACTAAAAAAATTCTGATGAGGGGCAATGAGGCGCTGGCCGAAGCGGCCATAAGCGCCGGATGTTCCTTTTATGCCGCCTATCCCATAACTCCCCAGAACGAGATACCGGAGCACATGTCCCGCCGCATGCCTGATTCCGGGGGCGTTTTTGTACAGGCCGAAAGCGAGCTTGCCGCTATCAACATGGTCTATGGGGCGGTCGCGACCGGGGCCAGGGCGATGACCACTTCAAGCAGCCCCGGGGTAAGCCTTATGCAGGAGGCCCTGTCTTATCTTGCCGGAGCGGAGCTTCCGGCTGTTGTAGCCAATATACAAAGGGGCGGGCCCGGTCTTGGCAACATCTCCGGAAGCCAGGCGGACTATTTCCAGGCGGTAAAGGGCGGAGGTCACGGGGATTACAAGCTCCTTGTCTATGCGCCTTACAGCGTTCAGGAGATCAGAGACCTGACCATGCTTGCATTCGACAAAGCCGATGAATACAGGACCCCGGCCCTGATACTGGCGGACGGCATCCTTGGCCAGATGATGGAGCCCATACAGACAACCAGCTATAAAAAGCCGAAACTGCCCAAAAAAAACTGGGCGTTAACAGGCTGCTCCGGCAGAAAATCAAATGTAATCAAGTCCCTGTACATGGGCGAAGGCGAGCTTGAAAGCAGGAACAAAAGGTTACAGGACAAATACCGGCTTATAAAGGAAAAAGAAACGCTTTCCCATTCCTACAGGACCGATGACGCGAAGACAGTTGTCGTGGCCTTTGGGATAGCGGCAAGGATAGCCTGCTCCGCCGTGGACGCCCTCCGGGCGAAAGGACGGAAAGTTGGGCTCTTCCGGCCCATTACGCTTTTCCCGTTTCCTGAAAAGGAAATGGAGATGCTTGCCAGGAAAGTTAAAAATTTTCTTGTCTTTGAACTCAATGCGGGCCAGATGGTCGAGGACGTGAGGCTTGCCGTAAACGGCAAGGCAAAAGTTTTTTCATATGGCCGCCCCGGCGGCGCCATAGTAAGCCCCGAGGAAGTGACTGAAAGGATCAAAGAGATACTGTAAGAATTCAACCCACCCCTTTATCGACGGCTAACCAAGAGGGGATTTTAAAAAATACGCTTTCCCATATTCATGTGCTGCGTCATCATTCCCGCACAGGCGGGAATCCAATTTAAAAAAAAGAAACGTCAAAATGGATGCCCGATTTATGCCTCGGGCATGACTGCCACTGCAAAAATGCTCCTTTCATGCCGGAATTGCATTACCTTCCATTAGAAAAATCCGGCCGCTTCAAAAATTTCTTTTTTCCGTTTTTGGAATCTGAATCACCGACAGCGCCCCCGCCCGGCTTTTAAAATAACTCTGTTTTAAAAATTTCGAAACTGCAAAAAAGTCCGGTTTTTTTCTTATGAAGCAAAAAATCAAAAACAAAAAACGCACTCTCAGGTGCTCATTTCTGGACGGCATATTCGCGAGTTTAATGGGCGGGTTCGTACAGGACTATTTCACCCCGTTCCTGCTCGCCATCGGCGGCACGGTGGGACAGGTCGGCCTTTTGGGGGCCGCGCCCAATCTTTTTGCCTCGATAATCCAGCTCAAGAGCCCCGGCCTGGTGGAGAAATTCCGGGCCAGAAAACCCATTATGGACCTGTTTGTGCCGTTGCAGGCCGTTTCGCTTCTGCTCATGGCGGCATTGGCGATATTCAGCCATTCAGGACCTGCCCCGTTCATGATCGCAGTCGTCCTTTTTACCGCCTTTGGAGCCCTGGTCACCCCGGCCTGGAGCAGCATGATGTCCGAGATAGTCGATAAAGACAAATGGGGCGAGTATTTCGGCTGGAGAAACCAGGCGTTGGGGATCATAACCATAATAGCGGCATTGAGCGCGAGCATGATCTTGCATTTCGCAAAAGTGATCGGGCCGGGAAAAGAAGCGGGACTGTTCACTGGTTTTACCGTCATTTTCGGCGCGGCCTTCATTTTCAGGATTTTCTCCTGGAGGTTCCTGCGGTGCATGGAAGAACCCAGGCTGAAACAGGGCCATTCCGGGGGCACTGTCCTTAAGGGCCTTTTCCCGGGCAGGGGGGCCAGCAATTTCACACGTTATGTATTCTTCGTAGGCGCGTTCAATCTATCGGTCAATCTGGCGGGCCCGTTTTTCCCTGTGCTGATGCTGAAAGACCTGCATTTCTCATATCCGACTTACATCGCGATCAACTCCGCCCAGGCGCTTGCGATCTATATAACTATGAGGCGGTGGGGCAGACACGCGGACAGAATAGGGAACATGAAGATCATCAGGGCCACTTCCAGGCTCGCCGTGTTCGTGCCGGTCCTATGGCTGGTAAGCAGAAACCCTATCTATCTTATTTTTGCCCAGGTGTTCTCCGGGTTTGTCTGGGCAGGGTTCAATCTTTCGACCTCTAATTTCGTCTATGACGCTTCCAGTCCCGGCGAAAGGACCAGATCCGTATCACAATTGAACGCTGTTGGCGGCATGGGGCTTTGCATTGGAGCGCTGGCCGGAGGTCTTTTGATCCCGGTGCTGCCTCCGATTTTCGGCCAGAAGATACTTACGCTCTTTCTCGTCTCCTCCGCCGCCAGGCTGGCCGTTGCCTTTTTCATACCTTTCAGGATCAGGGAAGTGAGACGCGTCGAAAACATCAGCTCCGTGGCCCTGATT
>JAKAEG010000295.1 GCA_021819985.1 Nitrospirota bacterium
ATGGAAGATTGTTCAGGATGCGCCATTTGCGCCAAAATGTGCCCCGAGGTGGCAATAGAGGTCTGGGCGGATTAGAGTTTTTAAATTAAATTTTTGCTGCGGTAGTAAACAGAAAAAAATCCCCACTGATTGTGGGGATTTTTTGATTTTTTTAGCCGTTTTTTAAAACTTATTCTATTTTATGTCCAAAACCTCTACATCGAAATGCAGGGTCTTGCCGGCCATCGGCGGATTAAGGTCGAGAACGGCCGTATCTTTTTTTATCTTTACGACTTTTATCGGAAAACTCCTCCCGTCGGGCCCCTGCCCATAAATCGTCATTCCGGGAACGATCTTGATATCCTTGGGCAGCTTGCTTTTTGGGACTTCCAAAATGGCTTTGGGGTTTATCTCCCCATAACCGTCCTTGGGGGCAACCGTAAAGGATTTCTTCTGCCCCGCTTTCATTCCCATAAGGCCCTGTTCGAACCCAGGTATCACCTGGTGCCGGCCGATCTTGACCGTAAGGGGTTTATTATGTTTTTTCGAGCTATCGATGACCTTTCCGTCGACAGTGAGAGTGTAATTCAATGTAACGGCCTTCCCCTCTGACACTATTACAGCCGCTTCAGCTCCTTCGGCTATCAGCATGACGCCAAACAGTAATATGAGGCAATAAAGCAATGCCTTTCCATTTTTCACAAAACAGCCTCCTTGCCGCGGATTTTTTTTATTTTCGATCTTTTGTGTTTTATGATGTTTGTCACTTTATATCTGGCCCGCAAATTTCGCCCTGGTGTAAGACAGAAGCCCGCCGGCCAGAATGAGATCTGCTTCCCGTTCCGTCAGGTTGGATACAACCTCGAAGGAAAGACCGTTCGTGAGGTCTTCAATGGTATAGGACTGGCTTCCCTTTACGGCGGCCTTTACGTTCTTTATAACGAGCATGTCGTCGGGTTTTATTTTATCATGGTCTCCCTGGTCTTTGAAAACGAGCGGGAGAATGCCGAAATTTATAAGGTTCGACCTGTGTATGCGCGCAAAGGACTTCGCGGCCACCACTTTTACGCCAAGATACATGGGAGCCAGGGCCGCATGCTCCCTGGACGAGCCCTGCCCATAGTTTTCACCGCCGATAATGGCGCCTCCCCCGTTTTCCTTCGCCTCAAGCGCCCTCTTGCTGAAATCCGCGTCAATGCCCCGGTAAACGTATTGCGATATGGCCGGGATGTTCGAGCGCAGCGGAAGTATCTGTGAGCCTGCGGGCATGATATCATCGGTCGTTATATTGTCCCCCACAACAAGAAGTGCCCTGGCGCGTATGTCATCTCCCAGGGGTTCTTTCAGCGGGACTTCCTTTATATTCGGCCCTTTCTTTATGGGCGCGCCCGCGTCCACTGACGGAGGGATTAGCATATTATCATCTATCAGGAACCCGGCGGGCTCCTTTATCTTCTTGACCTTTATCTCCTGCTCCTTCATGGGGTCCACCACCTCGCCTTTCAAGGCAAAAAGGGCGCACTGAAGAGGGTTCGCAAGGTAAACCTTGGCGTCCTTCGTGCCGCTTCGGCCCATGAAGTTCCTGTTATAAGTGCGGATGGAGACCTGGTTGCTTCCGGGCGCGCCGCCCATGCCTATGCACGGCCCGCAGGAAGACTCAAGTATTCTTGCCCCGGCAGCTATGAAGTCCGTCGTCGTGCCGTCTTTTGCGAGCATCAGCGCGACCTGACGGCTTCCCGCGTTCACAAGAAGACCCACTCCCGGAGAAACCACCCGCCCTTTCAAAGCGGAGGCAACCTCCTTGAGCGCCACGAATGAAGAATTCGTGCAGCTGCCTATGCAGGCCTGGTCTATTTTCATGCCGGCCAGCTCTTTTGCGGGGACGACCTTGTCGGGGCTGTGGGGCGCGGCCATCATGGGCTCCAGTTCAGACAGGTTTATGCTTATGGTGTCCGAATAGCCCGCATCCTCATCGGCCTTGAGTTCCACCCAATCCTGCTCCCGTTTCTGGGCCTTCATGAAGAAAAGGGTCCGCTCGTCACTTGGGAATATCGAGGTCGTTGCCCCGAGTTCCGCACCCATATTGGTGATTGTCGCGCGTTCAGGCACGCTTAACTGCTTTACCGCCGGTCCGGAGTATTCGATCATTTTTCCCACGCCGCCCTTTACGCTAAGTCTCCTCAGAAGCTCCAGTATTACATCCATGGCGGTCACCCAGGGCCTTCTCAACCTGCCGGTGAGCCGTACTCTCAGCACCTCGGGCACCCTGAGTTCAAAGGGCGCGCCAGCCATTACGGTTGCCGCGTCAAGCCCGCCCACACCGATGGCCATCATGCCTATGCCGCCTCCGGTCGGGGTATGGCTGTCCGTCCCAAGGGCTATCTTGCCAGGGGCCGAGAACCTCTCCAGGTGGATCTGATGGGATATGCCGTTGCCGGGCCTTGAGAACCATGCCCCGAATTTTTGGGCCGCGGTCCTCAGGAATTCATGGTCGTCGGCGTTCATGAAATTGGACTGAAGCATATTGTGGTCTACATAGGAGACCGCAAGCGGGACCTTTACCCGGTCAACGCCGATTGCCTCGAACTGAAGCCATGCCATTGTGCCGGTTGCGTCCTGCGTATATACATGGTCCACCCTGAGACCGGCGCGCGCTCCGGTCTTCACATCCCCATATGCAAGGTGAGCATCCAGAATTTTTTCTACTATATTCCTGCCCATGATCTCGGACTATTCCCTCCAGGATAAAAAAATTCTTTTTAAAAAAACAGCCGCTTTATTCAACTTAATAATTTAACACATCAGGTGAGGGGCTGACAAAAGGGGCAATTCCCGGGTCCAGGGCGGCAGGCTATTGATTTAAAGGTAAAACTTGTGATAGTTTATAGGCTAACTAATGTAAATCAATCAAATCAAATTAAAAACCCCTGATAGGAGGAATAGATTGGCGGCACCAAAAAAGAAAAAGAACCCGTCTGCCGAAAAAAGAGTGAGGCAGGCCGAAGTAAACCATAAGAAGAATGTCGCGGTCAAAAGCGCGCTGAAGACCGTTTCCAAAAAACTTACCAAAGCGGTAAGCGAAAAAAACACTGAAGCCGCCTCCGGTACGCTGAAGGAAGCGGTAAAGGCCTTCTCAAAAGCCGCATCCAAAGGCATAGTTCACAAAAAGACCGCATCCAGAAAGATTTCCAGGCTGGCAAAACTGGTCAACAAGACCAAAGCATAACAAGTTTTTTTCTTTTTTTTATTTATTTCAAGGCCCCCATATTATATGGGGGCTTTTTATTTGGGACAGGTCTCAAAATTAATTCCGAAGCGAAAGAGAGCGGAAATCGTGGCGGCAATTTCTTCTGTAAGGGAGAGAAAAGGGGAAATCGCCCGGAGGCGGAACGTCAAAATGGATTCCCGCTTACGACATGCGGGAATGACCCACGACTAAGGAATTCGAGGGCAGGCTTAAAAGACTTAAGACGTCATGCCCGAGGACCTTAATCGGGCATCCACTTTGAATCACTTATTTCTCCAGGCCTAACAGTCAGAGTTGCGCCCAGGACGATTTTTCCTTTATCAACACCATATGCCGCGATTTCTTAAAAACCTCTTGCAGCCGGAAGTGATTTTGAGATAGGTCCCGGAAAAAAAAACTCAAATAATCTTTAAAAGTCTTGCGAGCAGGTCTTCCACGGGGTACGTCCCGTAAAGGGCTTTTGATCTCATGTCGGCGTCCCGCAGAAGCGATACCGCTTTTTCATAAACGCCCTCCGGAATTCCGGGACCGGAAAATCTTTTGTTAAGCGCGCCCATAAGCATTATTATGTCCTGCTGTGCTCTCAGTTCCCGGGCAAGCCTGAAGACATCTCCCGTGTTCTTTGAGAACAGGGCCTTCACCAAATCAAATGCGTTATGCTCGGACATATCCAGTATCAGCTGGCGCACGTCTTCCATCCCGATGCGGGGCTTGCCCGCCAGCGAGAGCTTTTTCAATTCGGAGGGCGTT
>JAKAEG010000296.1 GCA_021819985.1 Nitrospirota bacterium
GGCAAAACATTTTTCCTTTCTCCCTGTGCTGGATTCGCCCCCGGATTTGTCCTTTCAAATGTGCCGCGCCGCTGCTCATTACCCGGCGTGATCTCCCTGTTTTGTGTTGACGGCCTTCCCGTTACAGAAGGAATGGATCGCCGCAACGCTGGTACCGTTTTTAACGGTGTGCGCGCTGTGGGAACGGTCCTCACCTCAAGTCTGCGTGCGTTCTCCCCGGGATTCCAGACGGACCTCCCAGGACTTTTCACGAGAGGGCGCGACTCCTTCAGACGTGTTACCTGCACTGTCCTGACCCTGGCGGGAGGAAGTTTTGTGGCGGGAACGGGTCTTGCCGAGAGGACAACGCTTTTCGATGTGGGACGAAGCACAGTCTTTCTCTCTATAACGCTGTTTATGCTCCGGACGTTATTTATCGTAAAGACCTGCCGCTGGACCGTTCGGGGGTCCATTCGGACAATCCTTGGAGAAGCGGTGGCAAAGGTGTTACGGGTAACAACAGTGCCCCCATTTACGTATACGTTCTGGTAGACGCGGGTAACGTTTACCTGGGTCACGGCCATATTTGTCACATTTACGCTGCGAGGGCCGTAATATCCGTATCCGTAATATACCTCCCGAGGGGCAAGCGGCACCCATCCTACATAACCTGGCGTTACTACCCAGCCCACATAACCCGGCCCCCAATAAACCGCGCCGGGCGCGGGCGGAACCCAGCACCAGCCTGTGCCCGCCGCGAAAAACCATCTGCCGTAATGATAAGGCGCCCATCCCCATGGGTCGTCGGACACCCATGTCTGGACGCCGCCTGTCCATACCCATCTGCCAAACCTGTAAGGCGCCCACCCCGGCCCCACATCCGTAGGTGTCCAGCAATAACCGTAATCAGGGGTATTAACCCATCTGCCGTTATTGTCGAGATCGTAGGAGTATGTGTCCAGTTCAGGCGGAAGATAACGCGTGCTTTCCCCAACCCTGGCGAATATGGAATCTCTCCTTCTGTTCCACTGCTCCCAGGCGTCCGGCGGCCCCAGCTCGGCAAGTTCTCCATCCGTATCCGCTCCCATGGATATCAAGTTTCCCGATGGAACGGTAGTCTGGCCGGACCCGTTTTCGGTCTGGACCTCGCCATCATAGACCGACACATCCGTATACCGGTACTGGTCCGATACATCCGTCCTGAATGTCGCCCTGTCGAAAACGCGGATGGTCGAATCCGGCGTGTCGAACTGCATTACGCTTTCATCGGGCGCAAAGAAATTAATATAGGCCTGACCTTCCGAAAGATAAAAATGTGAGGTATCCCCTTGCAGGGAAAGTATTTGCAAGGAAGAGTTCCGGTTTAGCCTTATGACGCCTGTGTCCGTCTGAAGCTCCGCCCTTGCGCCGTCTGGAACCCATACCTGGTCTCCCTCGCCAAGCGGTGCATTAAGGGCGGCGAGACTCCAGGTATCCGAATCGGCAAGTTTTACCTGGACATCCCCCCTGATCAGGCTTATTCTGGCCCATCCATTCTCCGCCGCCTGTACGGTTTTAAAAGCGGGCAGAAGAAAGAGCGAAATTAATAAAAGGAAAATTACTTTGAAAAGCGGGCCTGAATATCTGGGCTTCAGGATAAATACCTCCTTAAAACAACTATCAAAATTATTACATTAGATTCCCAGCGGTTTGCAGGGAATCTCAATATGACTTCTATCTCTTAATTTTATAACACGTTTAAGGAAGGTTTTCCATTGAGGCATATCACAGAATTTTGGGATAGGTTCTATTTGAAACTCTGGTCTGCGCCGGGGAATATGCCTTTTTCTACCTCATCCCTGAATTGCCTTATCGCCTGTATCCCGTCTTCCTTCATATGGGCGTACCTTTTGGCGAATTTGGGCAGGAACCTTTCAAAAATACCAAGCAGGTCATAAAGGACCAGCACCTGTCCGTCCACATAAGGCCCGGCCCCGATGCCAAGGGTGGGTACGGAAACGCTTTCCGTGATACGTTTTGCGAGATCTACCGGCACCGCTTCAAGAACTATGGCAAAAGCCCCCGCATCCTCCAGCCCTTTTGCTTCCTCTATAAGCCTGTTTGCGGTCTCTTCGGTCCTGCCCTGGACCTTGAAACCGCCCATGCGGTGAATGGCTTGGGGGGTCAGCCCTATGTGGGACATTACCGGTATCTCCGCACTGGAAAGGGCCTGCACGACCGGCAGTACTTCAAGCCCGCCTTCTATTTTTACCGCCTCCGCGCCGCCTTCCTTTAAGAACCTGCCCGCGTTCTTAAGGGCATCGGATAGGCCTGCCTGATAAGACATGAAAGGCATGTCGCCTACCAAAAGAGCATCCGTTACTCCTCTTTTTGCCATCTTCGTGTGGTAGACCATCTCGTCCATGGTGACAGGAAGGGTATTTTCATGCCCCTGCACCACCATGGCGAGGGAGTCCCCGACAAGCACGATATCGATTCCGGCCTCATCCACCATACGCGCGAAGGGATAATCATATGCCGTAAGCATCGTGATCTTCTGCCGCTCGGACTTCTTCTTTAAGAGCGTCTGCACATTAATCTTTTTCACGCGTTCCCCCCGCCATCTCCTGTGTGATTTTTGGATTTTATCATAAAGTTGAAGGATTGCAGGGAAATAATCCAAGCTTGACAGGCCGGCTGGGCCGCCAAAGCGCGTTTTTCATATCAGGAAGCGGGGCGGGAAAAAGCGGAGAGGGCGGCCAAACTGTAAGTGTCTTTTTTTAGCTGAACTGTTTCTTTGATTCTTAAATTAATCTTCTTGCCTCTTGTGCTGAGCGCCTTTAGTTATCAGCCAGCTTATTCCCACACCCGCCACGAAAACGGGCAGGGGATTTTCTTTCAGGACCGTAACCACCTTTGAGCCGACCTTTCCTGTCTTGCCTTTGGCCGGCGCGGTCATTTTTTCAGCCAGCCCGGATGTGGTTTTTCTGATTTTTTTTCCGGCCTCTTCCGCCAGGTGCGAAGGGGAGAGTTTTTGCTGCAACTCGTCTATGGTCCTGTGCATTCCGGAGCGGGCGCTGTCCATTTCCTGCTGTATTTCGTCCATTTTCTTTCCGTTTGATGCCGGCGCAGAAGATGTTACCACGATTTTTTTTTGGGCTTCGGTTGGTTTTTGGGCTTCGGTTTTTTTAGTTTTAAGTAATGGCAACTCCTCCCTCACTTCTTTCAGGGTATCGCCCGTTTTTTTCAGAGAATCAATTGTCCTCCCCGGTTTAAGTTTTCCCCTCTTTACGTCACCGATGCTCAACACCAGAATTAGTCCTCCCGCTATGGAAAAAAACGCTCCGGTGGCAAGGGCAGAAAGCCAGACCGGAAGGACGGTGGAAATGGCGGCAACAGCACAGGCAAGCATCAAGAGAAAGCCTGTAAACAGCATGACCCCCCCAGTGGCAAGCGCGACCGCGTCCTTTGCGGCCCTTCCAGCCTTCTGCGTAAGCTCGGTGCGCGCCAGTTCGACCTCTTCTCTAAAAAGGAACCTTATCTCTCCGGCCAATTCCCGGAAGAGATCGCCTACGGAATGCTCTCTTAAACCAGCCATCCCGGTCCTCCCTAAACGTACCCGCGGGTGTTTTTGTTTTTCATGGCCCGAGCCAGGATATACCCTGTTATCAAGGCGCCCCCAAGAACAAGCGCGGGCCTGCTGCGTACCTGGTTTCTGGCGGTCTCGATCAGGTCCTCCAAGGTGCTGTTTCGCAGATAAACGGAGGCCTTCTCCACTTGTTCAGATATGCTCAACAGATATTCTGAGATCTGCTTTCCTTCTTCCTGCTCCTTCAATTGCCCGGACGCCTGTGTGAGCGCGGAGGCAAGCAGGTCCATTTTTTTTGTCAGTTTTGATATCTGCTCTTCCGCTACGGATTTTGCAAGCCGGCCGGTTCTGTCCTTTTTGCTTATGGTATTTCCATTTGTCATAGCTATCGGCTCGTGATGATGGATCGGATTTGC
>JAKAEG010000297.1 GCA_021819985.1 Nitrospirota bacterium
AAGGGCCGAGGCCCAGGTGAGCCCTCCCCCGAAGGCCTCAAGCATAACGTAATCCCCGCGTTTCAGCCTTCCTTCCCTGGCGGCCTCATCGAGGGCGATAGGGACGGACGCGGCGGACGTGTTGCCATACTTGTTGATATTGACCGCGACCCGGTCCATAGGGATGCCAAGCCTTTCGGCTGTCGCCTTTATTATTCTCAGGTTTGCCTGATGGGGTATTAAAAGCGCGATCTGTGATGCTTCCAGTCCGTTTGCCTCCAAGGTTTTAAGCACAAGATTTTCAAGTGTCTTTACCGCAACCTTGAAGGTCTCGTTGCCGCTCATCTGAAGATAATGGAGGCCGTTTTTCAGGGTTTCCTCGGAAACGGGCATTTTCGACCCGCCGGCGGGAATCATCAGCAGGTCCCCTTTGCTTCCGTCGGCATGGATATTAACGGACAGTATCCGCCCTTCCCCGCCGGTCCGTTTTGCGGGCTCAACCAGCACCGCCCCGGCGCCGTCCCCGAACAATACGCATGTGGAGCGGTCCTGCCAGTTCGTTATCTTGGAAAGCACCTCGGAGCCCACGACCAGCACTTTTTGGAACTGACCGCTTCGGATGAAAGAATCGGCAACAGAGAGGGCATAGATGAACCCGGAGCAGGCGGCATTCACGTCGAAAGCGGCGGCTTTCGAGGCGCCCAGTTTTTCCTGAAGCACGCAGGCCGCGGAAGGCACGAACGTGTCGGGCGTGACGGTTGCAATTATTATCAGGTCCAGTTCCCCTGGTTCAATTCCCCTTTGCGTAAGGGCGCTCTGGGCGGCCTTTAAGGCCAGGTCCGAGCATGCCTGGTTTTTGGACGCTATCCTTCTTTCCTTTATGCCCGTACGCGCGGTTATCCATTCATCACTCGTTTCGACCATGGTCTCAAGGTCCTGGTTGGTGAGCTTTTTGGCGGGCACGTAAGAGCCTGTAGCGCTGATTCTAGCCTGCGGCAACGGTGTTTCCTTTCAAAGGCAACATTGCATTTTTACTGTTGATCTCTTCTCTTATGATCTCGAACATTTTCTTTCTGGAGAATTCCGCCGCTATCTTGACCGCGTTCTTGATGGCTTTGGAGGTAGAACGCCCGTGGCTTATGATGCAGGTGCCGTTGATACCCAAAAGAGGGGCGCCGCCGTATTCCGCGTAATCCGTTTTCTTTTTAAAACCCCTCAAGGCTTTTTTTATGAAGAGATAACCAAGCCTTCCGGTAGGCAGACTGCCTATTTCCTGTTTTAGCATCTTTATGACCGTCTCGGCCAGCCCCTCGCTGGTCTTGAGCACTATATTTCCGACGAACCCGTCACAGACGACCACATCGGCTTCACCGGCAAAAAGGTCCTTGCCTTCTATATTGCCCATGAAATTCAGCCCGGCAGGCTGTATCAGCTTGAAAGATTCTTTTGTAAGCTCGTTGCCTTTGCTCTCTTCCTCACCTATGGAAAGGATCGCCACTCTTGGAGAAGGCCTGCCAAGTATGTGCTTTGCGAAGGCGTTGCCCATAAGCGCGAACTGAAAGAGGTTGGCGGGGGTTGAGTCCACATTCGCCCCGGCATCTATCAGCAAAAACGGTTTTTTGAAGGTCGGCATCAGCGCGCCTATAGCGGGCCTGTCCACGCCCGTCGATGCGCCAAGGACAATGAGCGCAAGGGCCATGACAACCCCGGAATGCCCCGCACTCACAACTGCGTGGGCCTCTCCGGCCTTTACGAGGTCAATGGCCTTCCGTATGGAAGAGTTCTTTTTTCTGATCGCGGCCATGGGGGATTCTCCCATGCCTACGGCCTCGGGCGCATGGTTTATCTTCACCCTGAGAGAGGGGAACTGCTTTCCGAGAAGCTCTTTCGTGATGGCCCTCTCATCCCCTACGAGTATGATCTCAAGGTCTTCATATTCATTCAGAGCTTCGACCGCTCCCTCTACTATGGCTGAGGGGGCATAATCTCCGCCCATTGCGTCAAGAGCGATTATCATCCGGCGATATTATCCCTCTTTTTCGACGGTCTCGAGAACCTTACGCCCGTCATATGTCCCGCATGAGGGGCAGACCCTGTGCGGCACCTTGGGCTCGCTGCATTCAGGGCAGGCGACGATGGTCGGCATCTCGCCTTTCCAATTTGCCCTTCTTTTGTCTCTCCTGCTTCTGGTATGTCTGTGTGTCGGGTTAGCCATTTTTCCGCTCCTTTCAAATTTTTTATCAAATCAAAGAATTTTTATTTTTTAAAATCAGTTATTTCTCTTGAAATATTTTTTAAGTTCATCGAATTTGGCCGATGGTCCTTCATCCGCCGGGCAGGTGCAGCCTTCCACATTAAGGTCATGCCCGCACCTGGGGCAAATACCTTTGCAGGCTTCGCTGCAAAGCACCTTTATCGGCACATTGAGCAAAAGCTGTTCGGAAGCAATGACATCGGTATCGATCTCGTCTTCCCTGTAAAAACCCATATCAAGCTCTTTTTCCCCTATCGCGCCGCGCTCCTCGCCCATTTCCTCAACGGGATTGTAAACGAGGTCTACCGGCATCGAGACCTCCTGCACAAACTCATTCAGGCACCTGCTGCATGTAAGCGTCATTGCGGCGGCAACGGTCCCTTGAACAAGGACCTGAGGGCCTCTCTTGTCCACATGGAGCTGGACGCTTGCCTCCGTTTCATGCTCGTCGAGCATGACAACGGATTTTTCGTCCACATCCATTCCTTCTTCGGGTATTTCGGATACTTTAATTTTCATAATATTTCATTTCGGGCATTACTTCGCAATCTAAAATCATATAGATTCGATGCTGGTTATGTCAATAAGAACAGCCATTTCCAACATTTTTTATTTTTTATAAACCGGGGAAAGGGGTCTGTGTTTTTTATATATTGAATTTGAGCGGGATAACCTGCCCCGCCGGTTTCTGCTTTTTACCGGCATCCGGGCCGCAAGGGCCGCAGGCACTTACTCCGCAGTCGATCACGTTAAACGCAAGCAGAATTCTGCGCTCTTTTTCAAGCCTCTCCGGGGGAAGCGGAGCGCAGCCCGGGCCTGCCGCGATAAGCATGGCTTCCGATTTATCTGGGACCGCGGAAAGGTCCTCTGAAATGAGCGCCCCTGTTTCGGTCCTTAAGACCCTTGAATAATCCGAGCGTGTGACGACGCAAATGGGTATGGTCCCGTCCACCACACGGCTAAAGGCAAGCACATGCCGTTCTATCGATTCCAAAGCGGCGACGGCGCATTTTATCGCGACCACCCTTTTGCCGCCGGCCTTCACAATAAAATCCACGGAGCACTTTTCGGTCTGTTTGTCTGTCGCGACCTCAAAGGGGACATCTATTTCTATGTCCTCATCCGAATAGCCTTTTTCCTTTACCAGGAACTCATAGACGTTTTCCCTGATAAAACCGGTCATCATTATTATGCCCCGTTCCTGCTCACGGAGCTTTTCAAGGACCATTTTTTCTCTTTCGCCGTCCATAGAAAAATTATACAACCCCCGATTTTTTTATTCCAATCCCCTGCCGGCCTGCCGCGGCATGCCGTATCTAAAACCTTGAAAATGTAAGGAAAAAAGTTTTATTCTAATGTTACTCCCATGAGAAAAATAGAGAACCTCAGAAAAAACATTGACGCCATAGACCTCAATATCTTAAAACTCCTTAATGAGCGGGCGACGCTTGCCGTAGAAATAGGCCGGGAAAAGAAAGAAAAAAATGTGTCCTGTTATGTCCCGGAGAGGGAAAAAGAGGTCATCTCAAACCTTATGGAGCGCAATGCCGGCCCGTTGTCGAACGACGCCATCAAGGGCCTTTACAGGGAGATAATGTCGGCCTCACGTTCGCTTGAAGAGCCTCTCAAAATCGCCTATTTGGGTCCGATCGCGACCTTCACCCACCTGGCCGCTATAAGACATTTCGGCTCCT
>JAKAEG010000298.1 GCA_021819985.1 Nitrospirota bacterium
GTTGTAGCCGCCCCATGACATGAAGGCGACAAGGACGTTTTTGCCAAGCGCAAGTTCGCCCATCTCCGAAGACGAGCCGTCGGCCAGGATGTCTCCGGCCTCCACCGTGTCCCCAACCGTGACAAGCGGCCTCTGGTTTATGAGCGTGGCCTGGTTCGAGCGGCGGAACTTTATGAGATTATAGATATCCACGCCGCCGTCCACGGATTTTATAACTATCCTGGAAGACGTGGCGGATTCCACCTCTCCGGCCCTTTTCGCTATTACAACGGTACCTGAGTCCTTGGCAACGGTGTACTCCATACCCGTGCCCACGACCGGAGATTCCGGTTCAAGAAGCGGCACCGCCTGCCTTTGCATGTTGGACCCCATGAGCGCCCTGTTGGCGTCGTCGTTTTCCAGAAATGGGATAAGGCTGGCCGATACGCCAACTATCTGCTTGGGCGATATACCGATATAGTCGACCTCGCGACCGGAGACTATCTTGAAGTCCGCGCCTATGCGGGCAAAGACCGTTTCGCCTGACAGGAAACCCTTTTCGTCAACGGGCGTGTTGGCCTCGGCGATAACGTATTTTTCGCCCTCGACGGCTGAAAGATACTCTATCTTGTCCGTAACGGACCCGTTTGCAACCTTCCTGTACGGGGACTCGATAAACCCGTACTCATTTACCTTGGCATATGAAGCAAGAGAGGTTATGAGACCGATGTTCGAACCTTCCGGGGTCTCGACCGGGCATATTCTCGCGTAGTGCGTAGGATGGACGTCCCTCACCTCGAAACCGGCCCTCTCCCTGGTGAGACCGCCGGGCCCAAGGGCCGACAGTCTTCTTTTATGTGTTATCTCTGAAAGCGGATTGGTCTGGTCCATGAACTGGGAGAGCTGGCTGGAGCCAAAGAACTCCTTCACGGCTGCTATGACCGGCTTTGCGTTTATCAGGTCGTGCGGGGTGGCCTCTTCAAGGTCGGTAAGCGTCATTTTCTCCTTGATGGCCTTCTCCATCCTCACAAGCCCGATCCTGAACTGGTTTTCTATAAGCTCGCCTACCGCCCTGATACGGCGGTTTCCCAGATGGTCTATGTCATCTATCTCCCCTTTGCCAGCCCTTAACTGGAGGAGATAGCGCACTATCTCAATTATGTCCTTGTCCGTGAGCACCTGAGTTTCAAGCTGCACGTCAAGACCCAGGCGCTTGTTTATCTTGTGCCTGCCCACAGCGGAAAGGTCGTACCTCTTGGGGTCGAAGAAAAGCCCGTTAAAGAGTTCCCTGGCGTCCCTTATGGTCGGCGGCTCTCCCGGTTTCAGCTTTTTGTATATCTCAATAAGGGCGTCTTCCCCTGTTGTGACCTTGTCGGTCAGAAGCGTGTCCCTGAGTGACGGGAGGTAATGGATATTGTCTATGAACAGGAGGTCCATCTCCGGGATGCCCAGCTTTAGTATCTTTTCAAGTGAATCATCGTTGATATCCTCGTTGCTCTCCACTATGACCTCGCCGGTCTCCGGGTCAACGATATCTTTGAGGGTTATCCTGCCTTTAAGTTCTTTCTTGTGCATCGGGATGTCTTTAACGCCTGCGGCCAGGAGCTTTTTCATTGCACCCCTGGTTATCTTGCCGCCCTCTTTTACTACAATTTCCCCCGTCTTTGGTATCTCGATGTTCTCGGGGGATCTCATTCCTATCATGATCTCACTGACCACGCGGGCAAGTCTGCCGTCATGGTTGGTGATCTTCTCGACGGGATAGAATATTTTGAGCAGGTCCTCATTGGAATATCCGAGGGCCTTGAGCACTATGGTGGCGGGCAGTTTCTTCCGCCTGTCTATCCTTACATAGAGCAAGTCTTTGGTATCGAACTCGAAATCCAGCCATGAGCCCCTGGCGGGGATTACCCTCGCCGAGTAGAGAAGCCTTCCACTTGCGTGGGTCTTGCCCTTGTCGTGGCTGAAAAACACACCGGCCGAACGGTGGAGCTGGCTGACAACAACCCTTTCGGTGCCGTTGATTATGAAAGTGGCAGTGTCGGTCATGAGGGGTATTTCCCCGATATAGACCTCCTGCTCACGCGCTTCTTTCAGCCGCTTCTGGTCGCCGATGGTTTCGAAAATATTGAGTTTTACCTTTATTTTGAGCGGCGCGGCATAGGTGATGCCCTTCTGCAGACAGTCCCTGGGGCCGAACTTGGGTTCTCCCGTGTTGTAGCCCAGATACTCGATGGACGCCGTTTCGTTATAATCCGTTATCGGAAAGACGCTCTTGAAGGCAGCCTGCAGCCCATGGTCTCTTCTTTCCTCCGGCGGCACATCATTCTGAAGGAACTCCGCATAGGAGGCTATCTGCGCCTCTATGAGATGGGGCACCTGTATTATCGGCGGAACCTTTCCGAAATTCTGCCTTTCTCGTAAAATCCTTGCCATGCTTCTCCTTGCTTGCTCTATTTTCTGAAAAATTTATAATGAGGGGGGTTTTCCTATTACTTTTGCCTTCAAACCCCCCTCTCCTGAACTGAAAACGGCGAAATTAAAGAATCTTTACTTTATTTCCACCGATGCGCCCTGCTCTTCGAGCTTCGCCTTCATGCTGGCGGCCTCGTCCTTCGAAACGCCGGTCTTCACCGGTTTGGGCGCGGTGTCAACGAGTTCTTTCGCTTCCTTCAGGCCAAGCCCGGTCAGTTCCCTTACCACCTTGATGACCTGGATCTTCTTGTCCCCGGCAGCGGTAAGCATCACGTCGAAGCTCGTCTTCTCCTCAACTGCCGGAGCGGCGGCGGCGCCTGCCGGAGCGGCGGCCATGGCCACGGGCGCAGCTGCGGTGACTCCGTAGCGCTCCTCGAACTCCTTTATGAACTTGGACATCTCAAGCACGGTCATGTTATCTATAAACCCGAAAACCTCATCTTTACTGATAGCCATTTTCTTTAAAATCCTCCTTTATAAATTCTAAAAATTTTTATTTTTATTTTCAGGCTGCCTGCTCTTTTTCCTTCTTGGCCAAAAGAGCGGTAAAAGCATGCCCCATGCCTGCAACCGTCGCGTTAAACGCGCCAGCCAATTTGGACGTGGGCGCATTAAAGGCGCCAGCCATCATGGACAGCAGCACAGGACGGGCCGGAAGCGCCGCGATGAACTTAAGCTCCGCCGCGTCGACCAACTGGCCTTCCACAACGGCCGCCACGGGTTTCAGCTTCTCGTTTTTTGTTGAGTACCTGATTATGCCCTGGGCGACTACGACCGGGTCTTCATAACCGATCGCCAGCCCCACCGGGCCTTCGAACTTGTCTTTGGCGCAGGCCATTGGCGTGCCTTCAGAGGCTATCCGGGCCAGAGTGTTCTTTACGATCTTGAAGCTCACCCCGTCCGCTCTTAAAGACCCCCGGAGTTCGGTCAGCTCCGCAACCGTCATGCCGGTATATTGCGCGATCACCGCGCCTTTGACCCGGCTGAAGCTTTCCCTCAGATCCTCAAGGGCCTTTTGCTTTTCGGTCTTGTTCATATTCCTCCTTTCCCAGAGACCAGGAGAAAACAAAAATTTTATTTTTTTGTTTTTTGTCTCGGCAGGCAGCCGCTTTAACGAAATCCCCCGGAAGGGAACAATACCCTACCGGGAAGCGGCCATTAAGATTTAAAAAGTCCGCTCACCTGCTGTCTCTGACATATATATAACGCGGGCAATGCCCGATTTACTGCTTGCCAACCGCCGATACGTCTACCTTCACGCCGGGTCCCATGGTGGAGGTAACGGCCACTTTCTTGAGATACTTGCCTTTGGATGTGGACGGTTTCGCTTTCACAAGCGAATCTATTGCCGCCATCGTATTGTCCTCAAGCGCGCTCTCGCTGAAAGAGGCCTTTCCGACTATCATATGAATGTTTCCGGCCTTGTCCACCTTGAAATCGGATTTGCCGGATTTT
>JAKAEG010000017.1 GCA_021819985.1 Nitrospirota bacterium
CCCGGTGATAAAGACGAACCTCCTTGCACGCGGAATGCGGGACGTGCCCATGAGCGAACTCGCAGGCCATCCTCAAAAATATAGTGACCAGCTGTTTGTCCTTGGGGGCATTATAGCCAATACCACCGTTACGGACCGGGGGACTTTTATAGAGGCCCTTTTTGTGCCCGTGGATAAAAAAGGATATTTCAGGCATGTCGCCGGAAACGGCAGGTTCATAGCGGTCTGGCCAAGGTCAAGCGGCATCCTGGACCCTTTGATGTACAGGGCCGGCAGGCGGTTTACCGTGGCCGGGACATTTGCCGGAATAAAGCACGGTAAAATCGGCTCCGCAAATTATGTTTTCCCGGTCATTGACGCCCAGCAGATATTCCTCTGGAAAATAGAGAGGTATGCGCCGGCCTATTTTTATTATCCCTATGATTACTGGTATCCGTACCCATACTGGAGATTCGGGTTTTACTGGTGGCAATAAAAAAATTTCACCATTGTAAAAGAAAAGGGAATAAATGAAATCCTTTTGCAAAAAACTCCAAAAATATATAAAAACCCTTAGGCCGCTGCTCATACGGATGCTCCTGTTCCGGACGGTCTGGATGCTATTACCTGTGGCGCTTATATCCTCATGCGTAACCTCCCCCATAAGAAAGGCATACCTTGAGCACGCAATAATCAACCCCTCGATATCCGTGCTGCAACAGAACCCCGGCCTGTACAGGGGGAAACTCTTTCTTTTGGGCGGCTCCATATTAAACACCACGGTTACCGCTGAAGGCTCCTTCGTATATGCGATCTACCTTCCTGTGGACCCCGATGGAGTGCCGCAAGGTTACACAGGCAGGGGCGGAAGATTCATTGCCATGATGCCGGGATCGAAAGGCACACTGGATCCTCTGGTTTACAAGAAAGATTCGAGAATAACCGTTGCCGGTGAGTTCGTGGGGCTCCGAAAAGGCACGCTTGACAAGTCCGCTTATGATTACCCGGTGTTCAGGGTAGAGCAGATATATCTCTGGAACCAGGAGCAGTATCAACCCTATTATTATCCATATTACAGGCCGTCTTACTACTACAATCGCTATCCTTATTATTACCCATATTCGTATCCGTATTATTAACCCTGACACGGGTTTCCCTCTTGATTGGCTGTCGCGCCTTGACAACCGGCAAAACAACTTTTTATACTCAAAGCCGGTATGCATCCGCTTCTTGAAAGGCCCCGCGCCTTTTTAAAAAATCAAAAAAAAGTCCGAAGTTCATATCCAGGGTGTCTGGCTCCGAGCCTTTCGCTTCAGTCCTTTTTTATTCCAGGCTATCCGGGATGAGCAAAGAGGCCATCAGCGCTCCGCTTCTGGACATCAAAGACCTGAACATATCTTTCCAGCAGGCAAAAGGCGATATAAGGGTAGTAAACAGCGTGTCCTTTTCCATTCCACAGGGCACTATATTCGGTCTGGCCGGGGAGTCCGGCTCGGGAAAATCCCTCACGGCCCTTTCCATAATGGGAATACTGCCGGGCAGCGCCAAAGCCCGGGGGAGCATCAGGTTCAAAGGAAATGAGATACTGAACCTTTCGGACGGAAAGATGCGCTCCATAAGGGGCAAAGAGATATCGATGATCTTTCAGGAACCGATGACCTCCCTGAACCCGGTGCTGAAGATCGGATACCAGGTAAAAGAGGCCATGCTGGCCCATCTGCCGGTATCGAAAAAAGAGGCGCAGAACCGCGCCATCGAGCTTCTGCGCTCCGTGATGATCCCCTCGCCTGAAGCCCGGATGAATGATTATCCCCACCAGCTTTCAGGGGGCATGAGGCAGCGCGTAATGATAGCCATGGCCATTGCGTGCAATCCGTCGCTTATCATCGCTGATGAGCCCACTACAGCCCTGGACGTAACAATAGAGGCCCAGATACTGGACCTTATAGACAAGCTCAGGGAGGAAAGGAATCTTTCCGTCCTGCTCATAACCCACGACCTTGGCGCGATTGCCCGGCATGCGCATACAGTGGCGGTCATGTACGCGGGAAGGATCGTGGAGCTTGCGCCTGTCAGCGAAATTTTCTCCGGACCCAAACATCCTTATACCATAGGGCTCCTTGAATCCATACCGTTCAAGAATAAAAAAGGCGTGCCCCTCAAACCCATTCCTGGAAGTGTTCCGCCCCCCTGGGCGCTGCCTCCCGGCTGCAAGTTCTCAGACAGGTGCGGCTTTATGATACCGGCCTGCCAGCAGGCTGAACCGGAACTCGAAGAGATCACCTCAGGACACTTTTCAAGATGCATCCGCGCGCAGGAGATGAAATGGACGCTTTGACTTTGCCTTTGACCTCGACTCTGATAAAGGCGCAGGACCTGAGGAGGTATTTCCCGTTCAAAAAAGGCCTTTTCGGCAGGGAAATGGCGCTTAAGGCTGTTGACGGGGTGAGCCTTGAAGTGGCTGAAGACATGGTGCTCGGAGTGGTGGGGGAAAGCGGCTCCGGAAAATCGACGCTTGCCAGGATGGTGACCGCGCTTGACAGGCCCACCTCTGGCGATGTCCTGTTCCGGGGCAAAAGCGTTTTCAAGATGGACCGCCATGAGATGAAACAGTTCAGGCGGGCCGTGCAGATAATCTTTCAGGACCCTTTTGCCTCGCTTAACCCGAGGGCCACTGTCTTTGACACCATAGCCGAACCCTTGCGAATACACCGCCTGGCGGAAAAGAAAAACATCGAAGGGAAGGTGGCCGGACTTTTAAAGGACGTGGGGCTCGGCCCGGAGATACTGCGCCGCTACCCGCACGAGTTCAGCGGAGGACAAAGACAGAGGATATGCATAGCGAGGGCGCTTGCGGTTTCCCCCCGGCTAATAGTGGCGGATGAACCCCTTTCCGCCCTGGACGTAAGCATCCAGGCGCAGATACTGAATATCCTTTCCGGCCTCAAAAAACGGGACCGGTTGTCTTTCATATTCATCAGCCATGACCTGAGGGTGGTGGAATATTTGAGCGACGAGGTGGCCGTGATGTACCTTGGCAAGATAGTCGAGCGCTCGGGGGCTGAAAGGCTTTTTGAAAAACCGCTTCATCCTTATTCAACGGGGCTGTTCGCTTCCGTTCCGGCAATAAAGGTAAAGGAGATGTCGGGAGCGCTTCCGGAGAAGATGAAAATAGCCGAGGAACTTAAAAAAGAGGCGCCAAAAGGCGACATACCAAGCCCGATTGATGTGCCGCCCGGCTGCCCTTTCCACACAAGGTGCCCAAAGAGGTTCGCGCCCTGCGACAAAGTTGTCCCGCCGCTAATGGAACCCGCGGGCCTGCCCGGACGGCTCGTGGCCTGCCATTTGTGGAACCCGTACTAGCTAGTGTCCTGTCCCGCAAATAGCTTCACATAACAGCTTTCAAGTAAGGTTTAGAAACCTGGGCATCTCTAAGGTCGTCATGCCCGAGTGTCTTAATCGGGCATCCATTTTGACGTGTTTATCAATTGGATTCCCGCCTGCGCGGGAATAACGTCAAAGTCCGGTTACTTCTTGACGGCAGGTATTTTCGGGTCAATGACGGCACCTGCCTTCATTATCAATACCTCATCAATACCTCTGAACTTAAAAAGAAACCGGCTATTACCTGAGTATCTCTCTTATGTCGCTCTCAAGGTCCTTCTGGTTCGGAGGGCCTATGTATTTCTTAACCACCACACCGCTGCTGTCTATAAGAAAAGTGACCGGTATGGGCAGCACTCCGTAAAGTATGTGCGCCGTAGAGCGGGAGTCTATCAGCACCGGATACGCAATCGGGTGCGAGGCCTCGAATTTCTTTACCTCCGGCACGGTGTCCTTGGTTATTCCGAACACTTTCAAGCCCTTGGTTTCGTATTTTTTATAGATATTGTTCAGCACTTTTACTTCACCCGCGCAGGGCGGACACCACGTGGCCCAGAAATTGATTATCACTACGTTACCCCTTAACCCGACACCGGCATAGACCGTCCCGTTTATATCGCTCAAGGAGAACTCCGGGGCGGCCTGCCCCACCTGAATGGCCCCCGCGCTCTGCGGAAAAATAACAGTTAACAGCAGTAAGCCGACCATTGGTAAAATTAAAAAAACCTTTCCCATGAGGCAATTATATCAGATAAAAGGCTGAAATACGGCGGATTTCGGGCCTGGCAACCGCCTTTGGCCAGGGTAACTTTTTTTCTTGACAACTTTTGCAATTTTGATGTAATTTAACTGCTTGAGTGAAGGGCGGTAGCCCTTATTTGACCGTTAGAAGGGGGGTAGAGAATTGCATGCCTTAGGAACCCATCTTTTAGTGGATTTAAGGGATTGCAACATCGAAGCAATCAAGGATCTGGAGTTCGTAAAAGACTCTCTGGTGCTGGCCGCAAAGGAGGCATCAGCAACGATAGTGGATGTTTCCTTCCATGAGTTCAACCCGTTTGGAATCAGTGGAATGGTCGTCATTGCGGAATCGCATCTGAGCATTCACACATGGCCGGAATACGGTTACGCAGCGGTTGACATCTTCACTTGCGGGGACCTTATAAAGCCTGAAACCGCCGCTTCTTACCTTATAGAGCGGTTCGGCAGCCAAAACCCCTCAGTGGTGGAGATGAAAAGGGGAATACTTTCTCCCTTTGACCAGAAGCTGCCTCACAAGATATCTACCGAGGAAATAGAAAGCCTTTCATAAAATAAATCAAAAAGGCCGGCTTACTGCCGGCCCGTTCCATAGCGGAAGGAAAATTTCAGGATCCCCCCCCGCGTGGTTTTATTATTTTTTGCCCGCCTCTGAACCTGGTCCGCGTGAATATTAACGGCCTCATAATAGTATTTACCGATTTCGTCCTTTGTTCGTCATGCCCGAGGACCTTAATCGGGCATCCATTTTAACTTGGCCAGTCTTTATCAAAATAAAATCGGGCGCTAAAGACGTGCGGTAATGACGACATAGGATGTTTCAGACTATTTTGAGACAATTAATAATCATGTAAATTCCCTTTTACAGGGTCTTTCCCTTTATTATTTTTTGTCCTTGAGGGCCGCTATGCCGGGAAGCTCCTTGCCTTCAAGCAGCTGAAGCGACGCCCCTCCGCCAGTCGATATGAAAGAGATCGAATCCGAAACCCCCGCCCTGCTCACCGCAAGGTCCGTGTCGCCGCCGCCCACTATCGTAAGCGCGTAGGCATCGGCAACGGCATGCGCTATGGAGAATGTGCCCCGGCTGAAAGCGTCCATCTCGAACACGCCCATCGGGCCGTTCCAGATAACGGTCTTCGAGTTTGACAGGGCCTCCGAAAAGAGTTTTACCGAGGCGGGGCCGATATCCAGAGCCTTCCAGCCCCTGGGTATCTCCTGGGTGGTGACCAGCTTTGTTTCTGCCTGGGGCTCCACGCTCTGGGCGACCACGCAGTCAACCGGAAGATAGAATTTAACATTGTTTTTTATCAGGCTTGACCTTATCTTCTCGGCGAGTTCCAGCATTTCGTTTTCGACCAATGAATCGCCCACTTCGTATCCCATCGCTTTTATAAAGGTGAAGGCCATGCCTCCGCCCACCAGGACCTTGTCCACCTTGTCTATCAGGTTTTCAAGGACGCCTATCTTGCCGGACACCTTGGCCCCGCCAAGGATGGCCGTGAAGGGCCGGACAGGGTTGCTTACCACACCCTGCAGGTATCCCACCTCTTTCCTTAGCAGGAAACCGGCCACTGCGGGAATATGTTTGGGAATGCCAACGATCGAGGCATGGTTTCTGTGGGCGGCCCCGAAGGCGTCATTCACGTAGATCTCGGCAAGGGAGGCCAACTCCTGGGCGAACTTCTCGTCATTGCCTTCCTCGCCTGGATCGAACCGCAGGTTCTCGATAAGAAGGACGTCGCCGGGTCTCATTTTGCCGATCATGTCTTTCACTGGTTTGCCATGGATATCCGGGCTGAAGAGGACCTCTTTGTTCAAAAGGCGCTGGAGCCTTCTGGCGACCGGGGCCAGGCTCCATTTGGGGTCCGGAGTGCCTGTGGGTCTTCCCATATGGGAGGCCAGGATGACTTTCGCCCCCTCGTCTATCGCGTAATTTATTGTGGGGAGGGCCGAGCGTATCCTGCGGTCATCGGTTATCATCATGTTCTCATCGAGCGGGACGTTGAAATCCACCCGGATGAATACGCGCTTGCCCTTTATCTCGATGTCCTCTATCGTGAGCTTTCCGAAATCGCCTTGTCCAAAGGCCCCCCTTGCCATGGTCTTATGCCCGTTCCTTGATGTAGAGAATGAGGTCCTTGAGCCTGTTGGAATATCCCCATTCATTGTCATACCAGCTTATGACCTTCACCATCCTCTTGTCCAGAACGGTGGTGAGCTTGGAATCCACCATCGAGGAGTGCGGGTTTCCGTTAAAGTCGATCGAGACAAGCTCCTCTTCCACGAACTGAAGGATGCCCTTCATCCTGCCTTGAGCGGCCTCGTTGAATTTCGCGTTTATCTCTTCCTTGGTCACGTCCTTCGAGAGGTCCACTACCAGGTCCACAACGGAAACATTGGGGGTCGTGACCCTTATGGACATGCCATCCAGTTTCCCCTTTAGCTCCGGAAGCACCAGGCCTACCGCTCTGGCCGCGCCGGTTGTTGTGGGTATCATGCTTACCCCGGCCGCCCTGGCCCTTCTTAAATCCTTGTGCGGCAGGTCCAGTATGCGCTGGTCGTTCGTATAGGAATGCACCGTCGTCATAAGCCCCCGGACGAGCCCAAAATTGTCATTGAGGATCTTTGCTATCGGAGCGACGCAGTTTGTGGTGCAGGAGGCATTGGATATTATCCTGTGCTCGTTCACATTGAGCTTTTCTTCGTTTACGCCCATGCAGATGGTAATGTCCGGGTCTTTGGCGGGGGCGGAGATGACCGTCCATTTGGCGCCGGAGGCAAGGTGCTTGGAGGCCGCATCCCTGTTTGTAAATAAGCCTGTGGACTCAAGCACCAGGTCAACTTCCATGTCCCTCACAGGGATCTTCTCCGGCTCCCTGAAGGAGGTGATCTTTATCTCCTTGCCATTTACCGTTATGCTGCCGTCGCCGTGTGTTATGGAGGCATCGAATATGCCGTGCACGGAGTCATACTTGAGAAGATGCGCAAGCGTTGCGGGGTCCGTAAGATCGTTTATCGCGACGACCTCTATCCCGGAACCCAGGCTTGTGCGGAAAAAATTCCTGCCTATCCTGCCGAATCCGTTTATAGCTACTCTCATCTTACTTTTTTCCTCCTGTCAGCAATTTTTTGCTTTTTTTATTTTTTATTTTTATTTTTTTGATGAACGGTTTTTAATTTATTGTGTCTCACACGCGGCACATCACAAAGCCTGTCATTATCTTGGGATAGAAATAAGTGGATTTGGGGGGCATCCTTTGTCCCGAGAGCGCCACTTCCATTACCTCATTGACGCTTGTGGGATTTAAAAAAACGGCGGCGTCCCATAAGCCGCTGTCCACAGCTTCCAGCACGCGCGCGGGGTCCATCTCATAGGCGATCTCCAATACGTCCAGGAGTTTTTTGTTTTTGCCCAGCATGAACTCATGAAGTATGACAACGTCCAGCTCTCTTAATGAAGGGTGAAAATCCCCCAGATCCATGCCGTCATATACTGCTACATATTTTTTCTTTTCCCCGGCCGCGTAAATACCAAAGGCGTTCTTCATCCCCTTTATGCTTTTTACCAGATCGGCGTCCATGGGAAGCTCCTGCGTTTCAAAATGCTCTCCCAGCGCCTCCGGTATTGACACCGGGGATTGCTTCAGCTTCAAAAGCCTGTGGGTGGGAAGGACGGTAAGCCCCCCATCCGCGATATTGGCAAGAAACATCATTACATAATTGAAAGGGGCGTCTTCCATCTGGCCGTCGGCAAGCCCCAGTTTTTCGCGGGCCTGGCGCTGGTTTTCAAGCGCTGTTTCATACCGGTGGTGGCCATCGGCGATGAAGACCGGCTTGCCTAGCAGGTCTTCCTGGAAGGCCTTAATCTCCTGCGGCGAATCGATTATCCAGAGCCTGTGCTTGAAGCCGTCCGCGTCGGAGGCCTCAAGATAGGCAGGCGCAGTCCCGTCTGAAAGACGTTTGAGGACGCCGGAACTCCGGCTGTGAGTATTCTCATAAAAGGAAAATACGGGGCTTGTGTTCATGCCGGTTGCCTGAATCAGGCTGAGGCGGTCCGACCGTGCCTTTGAATGCGTGCACTCATGCGGGTATACCCCTTGTCCAAGGGGCTCCAGTTTGACCATGGCAAACACCCCAAAGAGCCTTTTTGACTTCCCTTTAACCGAGTACCGGGCCTCGTAGGCATAAAGGCAAGGCGTCTGCGCCTCTTTTAGTAGGCCTTCCCCGAGCCATTTGGCAATCAGCGCCGACGCGCGGGTATATTTATTTTCGGACCCGTTATCATCCGGCAAGTCCTGTCCGGCGTCAATATGGGCGATGTTGTGCGGGCTTTTTGAGAAAAGGGCCTGCTTCTGGGCGGGCGAGATGACGTCGTAAGGGGGCGCCATGACCTTTTCCGCCTCGACCTTTTGGGGATCGTAGCAAATCCCCCTGAACGGAATGACCTCTGCCAAAAGACAGTCGAGCTCCTTTTTTTGACCTTTTTGTTTTTGTTTTTGAAGATTCCGCGCGGCACTTTGACCGCAGGGAATCTCATCAATATGATAGTTTGTAAATATTATCATTATATTACGATGGATTTCAAATAAAAGCGGGAGACTCCAAATAAAAGGCGATTTAAAAAATATTGCCACAACGCATCCCAAATGGCCGCTTTTTTTAAAAAAAGAAAAGGGCCTTCGCCTTTACCCCGGAAGGGGGATCTGATAATATCTGTTCTGGAAATTCACGCCTGTTTGAAAGATTTTCAGAACAAAAAGGGGGGCCTTTTTATGAAAACCATGGAGAACAGAAAACGGTTGTTCCGGATGCCGTAAAGAGCCTGCTCAAAAAATTATGGTAGTCTTTGTTTGAGTTTTTTTATCGGGAGTCAAGATGCAATTTTTATGGTTTGTACCCTGACCCTAGCGATCCCCTTTCCATAAAAACCCAGTTTTTTTGCGGCCCCCATGCTCAGGTCTATGATCCTTTTTCCCGCCGCCGGGTTCCCCTTTGCGGGGAACGGCCCCCGGTCGTTTACCCTTGCGAGTATCTGCCGCCCGTTTTCCAGGTTTGTCACCTTAACGAAGCAGGGCAGAGGCAGGTATTTGTGGGCGGCGGACAGCCAATTCGGGTTAAAGACCTCTCCGTCTGCCGTCATCGCCCCCTTGTTTTGCCTTATCGTTTCGTATCCGTACCAGGAGGCCAGGCCTGTCTGGTTGTATGTCCTGGCCTCTTTTACGCTCATGGGGCGGTAGGTCCTTCCGTCCACGACGTAAGGGGCGGTCCTGACCCTTCCCAGACGTATGGCCTCTCTGGGCGGTAGGCCGCCAATCGATTTTATCTCGCTGTGGGCCAGCGGCCAGTCAAGCGGGGCCTTGACGACATTGAAGGTGAATTTCCCTATCTTGTAAACCGTGGCCACGGCGCCGGTAGTCACCGTGCAGCCGGTCTTTACGGCCCAGACGCTCCCTTTTACGGCCGTCTTGACGGCGTCATAGGGGACCTCCACGACGGCGCAGGCATTAAGGATAAATACCAGGAATATGACAGCGGTCCACGGTTTCATAAAATTCGTCTAATCTAGCATTTTTTCAAAAGAAACAAAAATATCGCGCAGGGACAAAGGTGATATAATTTTTTCAATGTATCTGGTCAGCGCCTGCCTTGCCGGTTTCAATACAAGATACGACGGCACGAACTGCCTGGACGAGCGGGTGAAAGAACTCGTCTTGTCCGGAAAGGCCTTGCCCGTGTGCCCGGAGCAGCTTGGCGGGCTCACCACGCCAAGACCGCCTGTCGAGTTTTCCTCGGGTGACGGAGCTTCCATTCTTGATTCCTGGCTAGACGGAGAGAAAAAGATTTTTATCAGAGTTTTTTGTTGTATTGCCGGTGGGAAGCCCGGCCCCGTTGACGACGCCTTCATTACGAAGGCCCTCATCAAAGGGGCGGAGGAGACACTCCGGCTGGCCAGGGCTTACGGGATAAAAAAGGCCATTTTTAAGGACGGAAGTCCCTCATGCGGCGCCGGTTACGTGCATTCGGGCGGACAGAGGCGACCCGGAAAGGGCGTTACCGCGGAACTGCTCGGACGGGAAGGCATAGAGGTGGCGGGCATTGATTCCCTACAAAGATGACACCCCTACCTATTCGACCCCGTACGTCACGATAGGGATAATAGCGCTCAATTGCATGGTCTTCATATATGAGCTTTTTTATCCGGGCGGGATCGAAGAATTCGCCCTGAGATACGGCGCCATTCCGGCCAGCATTATCAGCATGCAGTCCATCCAGCCGGTAAGTCCCATTGTATCTGTCTTCACATCCATGTTCGTCCACGGCGGTTTTTTGCATATTGGGGGAAACATGCTCTATCTGGCCATATTCGGCGACAACATAGAGGACCGCTTAGGACACCTGCGGTTTGTTGTCTTCTACCTGATGTGCGGCATTGTGGCCGCCTACTCCTATGCCTTTTCAGACCCGGCCTCGCTCATGCCGATGATAGGAGCGTCTGGGGCGATCTCCGGGGTTTTGGGCGCGTATATCCTGCTGTTTCCCAGGGGGCAGGTCTATACCATTATATTTCTTGGCATCTTTGTCCAGATAATAAGGCTTCCGGCCCTCATTGTGATAGGCTTCTGGGCGTTCATCCAGTTTTTAAACGGGGTGTTAGGGAGCATTACCTTCCAGCATGAAGGCATCGCATGGTTTGCCCATATAGGCGGGTTCCTTTTCGGACTGCTTCTGATCAAATTCATGATACCAAAAGGGAAAAAACGGGTTTTAAGATAAAAAGGAAATTGCCTGGCGCTTGGAACCTATCTCAAAATTGATTTGGAAGCGAAAGAGAGCGGCAGCAATTTCTTCTCTGGACGGAGGAGAAAAGGGGAAACCGCCCGGAGGCGCAACGTCAAAATGGATTCCCGCTTACGACATGCGGGAATGACTCACGACCAAGGAATTCGAGGGCAGGCTTAAAAGACTTAAGACGTCATGTCCGAGGACCTTAATCGGGCATCCACTTTGAATCACTTATTTCTCCTGGCCGAACAGTCAGAGTTGCGCCCAGGACGATTTTTCCTTTTTCGACACCGTATGCCGCGATTTCTTAAAAACCTCTTGCAGCAGGAAGCTATTTTGAGATGGGTTCTAGAACTCTTTTTCCCCCATACTCTCCTCCAGCATCCTTACGATAACTATGCTCAGCACAAACCAGGCAAAACCGGCGGCATACCCGCCCAATACGTCCGTAAACCAGTGCACGTCCCAGTAAAGCCTGCTTACACCAACCAGGAGAGTTAAAAAGACACAAAAAGAGATCAGGATCGTTTTAGTTATTTTTTTCTTTAAAAATACCCAGGCCGTATAGGCCAGAAATCCAAAAACTATAACGCTGCCAAATGAATAGATGCTGGGAAACCTCGACGAGAGGCCGTGCCTGTTGCCCACACCCGTTTTCAAAAGAAAAAGCAGGGGCGCCCCTCCGCCAAAGGCAAGCAGGTATGCATAAAGGCCCCACCAGTTTTTTCTCCAGAAAAGAAAAACAAGCAGCCCGGCCGCCACAGCCGTAAGGATGTAGATGTCTATTATGACCGAGGATAAATACATGATATTTGCAAACTCAGGTGTCTTTATACTTAAGATGAACGAGGCCGCCCTGGTATCCAATTTATAAAGCAGCCCTTTTCTGGTCTGGCTTTCTATAATCTCGCCAAACTCGTGGAACGCGATAAATATGGAAAATAACGCGGCGGTAAGCCGCAACCCTTCCCACCTGGTTACGGAAAGCCGCGCCTTGAGAAATCCCCAGGTCAATGGCACCTGGTTTGAAAGCGCCCTGTCCAGCCATCCAAGCTGGGCTATTATGATGTGCCTTTTCCCGCGCAGAAGCCGCCAGATGAAAACGATCACGACCGCTGCAACAAGCGCAAAGAACCCTGCCTGCCCCATTACATGTTTTATCTGCTGCCAGCTGTCGCCTAAAAAATAGCCCAGCAGAGAAAACCCAAGGGCCCATAACAGCCCTCCCGCAGCGTTGAAAAACAGAAATTTCGCGTAATTCATCCGGGAGAGGCCGGCCACGAAAGGGGACATCGCCCGCAGCCAGGCGGCAAACCTTCCTATGAATACAGTTTTTCCGCCATGCTTTTCAAAAAATTTCCCGGTCTCCGAAAGGTACTCTCTTTTAAAAAAAAATTTGTCCCCATATTTAAAAATGAGCTTCTGTCCGAATTCCCGGCCTATCATATAGCCGGTCTGGTCTCCCAATATTGCCCCAAGCGCCGCGACCAAAAAGACATTTTTAAAGTCCAGCATGCCCTTGGAGGCCAGGAGCCCGGCTATGACGACGATGCTTTCACCAGGCAGGATGAAACCGAAGAAAAGGGCGGTCTCCAGGTACGTCATTATAAATATGATGTAATACCCTCCCTTGCTGAAATAAGGGGAGATGATATCCAGTAGGCCTGTCATTGATTACTTCTATATCAGAGAGTGGCGGTGGTTGTCAAAAATATTAAATGACAGAAGTTCCAAAGAGAGCTTTTGTTCGTTAGCGGGAGTAAATAGCAGAAATATGGCATTATTTCCCTTTTACCCCTAAAAATGCCCCTTTTGGCGCTCTTGCATGAGCCCTTATATTGTTATATATTTTAGCACTCACTGTGTATGAGTGCTAACAACTGAGAAGACGTTCAATTTTGTATTAATAACACACTGGAAAGGAGAGAAAACGGATGAATTTCAAGCCTTTGAAGGACAGGGTTTTCGTGAGCTATGCCGAGGAGGAGGAGAAGACAAAGGGAGGTCTTTATGTGCCCGAGACTGCCAAGGAGAAACCGCAGAAGGGCAAAGTCGAGGCGGTCGGGGCTGAAGTAAAGGAGATCAAGGTCGGCGACTCCATTCTTTTTGACAAGTATTCGGGCTCCAAAGTGAAGATGAATGACAAAGAGTACCTCATCATCAAGGAAGAGGACGTGCTTGGCATAGTGCAGGAATAAGGCAAGAAGGGCAAACGACTGATTTTCAAAAAGAAAAAGAAAAAAAACAAAAACAAGATTTTTTAAAAAATAAAGGAGGATATTTAAAGGAATGGCAAAGCAACTTTTATTTGACGAGCCCGCAAGGCAAGCCCTGCTCAGGGGTGTTACCATTTTGGCTGACGCCGTCAAGGCCACGCTTGGCCCCAAGGGCAGAAACGCGATACTGGACAAGAAATTCGGCGCCCCCACCATTACAAAAGACGGCGTTTCGGTGGCGAAAGAGATAGAACTCAAAGACCCGTGGGAAAATATGGGCGCGCAGCTCGTAAAAGAGGTTGCCTCCAAGACCTCTGATGCGGCCGGCGACGGCACGACCACAGCTACAGTCCTGGCCTACGCCATACTGCGTGAAGGAATAAGGAATGTTGTGGCAGGCGCAAACCCCATGGACTTAAAGAGGGGCATCGACAAGGCCGTTGAGGCGGTTGTCGAGGAACTCAAAAAGCTCTCAAAACCCGTTGTGGACAAGAAAGAGATCGCCCAGGTAGGCACCATCTCCGCCAACAACGACCCGTCCATAGGCGAACTCATAGCTGAGGCCATGGACAAGGTCGGCAAGGACGGCGTAATAACGGTGGAGGAGGCCAAGAGTATGGCCACCACGCTGGACGTGGTCGAAGGCATGCAGTTTGACCGCGGCTACATATCTCCTTATTTCATAACCGACCCCGACAGGATGGAAGCTGTTCAGGATGACGGCTTCATTCTCATACATGACAAGAAGATCTCCAGCATGAAGGACCTGCTCCCCATACTGGAGCAGATAGCCAAGATGGGCAAGCCGCTTCTCATCGTGGCCGAGGACATCGAAGGCGAGGCCCTTGCCACCCTGGTCATAAACAAGCTTCGCGGCACGCTTCAGGTCTGCGCCGTAAAGGCCCCCGGCTTTGGCGACAGGAGAAAGGCCATGCTCGAAGATATCGCCACCCTTACGGGCGGTCAGGTAATAGCGGAGGAAGTCGGCCTCAAGCTTGAGAGCGCGAAGATCACCGACCTGGGCCGCGCAAGGAAGATAACGGTAGACAAAGAGAACACGACCATTGTCGAGGGCGCGGGCGATACCGCAAATATCCAGGGCAGGGTGAAGCAGATAAAGGCCCAGGTAGAGGAGACCACCTCCGATTACGACAGGGAGAAGCTCCAGGAGCGCCTGGCCAAGCTAGTTGGCGGCGTTGCCGTCATTAACGTGGGCGCGGCCACCGAAACCGAGATGAAAGAGAAGAAGGCCCGTGTGGAGGACGCCCTCCATGCAACCAGGGCGGCCGTTGAAGAGGGAATAGTGCCCGGCGGCGGCGTGGCCCTGCTTCGCTGCATCGGCGTTCTGGACAAGCTCAAGATGGGCAACCACGACCAGCAGATCGGCGTGAACATAATAAAGAAGGCCATCGAGGAGCCGATAAAGCAGATCGTCAACAATGCGGGCCTCGAAGGCTCCGTCGTGATCGAAAAAGTGAAGGCCGCCAAGGACACCACCAGCGGCTTCGATGCCGGCAATGAAAAATACGTGGACATGATCAAAGAGGGCATCATCGACCCCACAAAGGTAACGCGCTTCGCCCTGCAGAACGCGGCTTCAGTTGCCGCGCTGCTGCTTACCACCGCGGTCATGGTAACCGACCTGCCGGAAGAGGACAAGGGGAAGATGCCCGCAATGCCCGGCGGCGGCATGGAAGGCATGTACTAGAACAAGCAGCAAGGGACAAGAAAGGGAGAGGCCAAACGGCTTCTCCCTTTTAAATTTAATACCCCCGCCTTATTTCAAAGGCTCTGCTTAATTGGGTAAAATATTCCAGGTAATAAATTCCTTATCTCGATCGAGGTGAATATGAAAAGCATTAGAGGCACGAAGACTGAAAAGCACCTGCTGACCGCTTTTGCCGGTGAATCCCAGGCCAGGAACCGTTACACATACTATGCTTCACAGGCAAAAAATGATGGCTATGAGCAGATAGCGGCGCTTTTTTTAGAGACCGCTGACAACGAAAAGGAGCACGCAAAACGGCTCTTCAAATTCCTTGAGGGCGGAGAGGCGGAAGTGCACGCGGCGTTTCCTGCCGGGGTGATAGGGGACACGGAATCAAACCTCAGGGCCGCCGCTTCGGGGGAAAATTATGAACATACGCTCATGTACCCGGAGTTTGCAAAAACGGCCAACGATGAGGGCTTTCCTGTTATAGCGGCGGTATTCAGGGCGATTGCCGTGGCCGAGAAGCAGCATGAAAAACGCTACATTGGATTACTTGAAAATATTGAAAAGGGACAAGTTTTCAGCCGCGAAACTCCCCAAAAATGGAAATGCAGGAATTGCGGCTATGTCCACGAGGGCGCAGGCACGCCGGAAAGGTGCCCGGCCTGTGACCACCCCAGAGCGCATTTCGAGCTGCTGGATGAGAACTGGTAAAAAAAATCCCTTAACCTCACGGGATAATATCTTTGTGCTTCATTCCTGTACGCGGGGATTTCAGATGAAAACATGGCTTCCTTGAGCGAATTGGTGAGAGCAAGAGTTGCGTCCAGTACTCCTCGCCCGGCAATATAATAAAAATTGTGCGGACTTTGGCCTGTAAGACACGCTCTGCCAAGACCGGCTGACTCTCATATTCTGGTAGAAAGTGGCAATATTCATGAGCTTTTAATTCGTTTGACAATATGCACCAAATAAGGTACATTAAATGATGGATGACAGAGTGCCGATTCTACGGGTATTTTTCTACCGGAGTGAAAACGGCAATGAACCTGTAAGGGAATGGCTCAAGGAATTGCGTAAGGAAGACCGGAGGACCGTTGGTGAAGATATTAAAACGGCACAGTTTGGCTGGCCATTGGGTATGCCGCTTATAAGGAAAATTGAGAAAGACCTGTGGGAAGTCAGGTCAAACATTACAGACGGCATTGCCAGGACTTTTTTTACTGTAAATGGAGATACCATGGTGCTCCTTCATGGATTTGTAAAAAAATCACAGGAAACACCACAGAATGAACTGAAGACAGCCAGGCGTAGATTAAGGAATATATTTGGAGGATAAAATGAAAGCAAAACATATAGGCGGCAGCTTTGATGATTTTCTTAAGGAACAGGACATGCTTGCGGGAGGGGAAGCAGTTGCCGCGAAGCGTGTGCTCGCTTTTCAGATCGAAAAGGAGATGAAAAGAAAGGGGTTGACCAAGGTTGAGATGGCTTCCAGGATGAGGACGAGCCGGACCGCCGTGGACAGGCTACTGGACCCGACAAATATCTCGGTCACTCTGAATACCCTTGAAAAGGCCGCATTAGTTCTCGGGAAAAAATTGAGCATCAGGATCGCATAGCCTGAATTCAGTATTGTGTCACCGGAATTCCGTCCCTTCTATGGTTTAATTCATAATGCCTTCAAAACACGGTCTCAACCACTTACATCCAACTTTCCGTAAAGTCCCAGAAAATTCTCGAAAGCTCGGACTTTTTTCAAAGGCAATTTTAACGTTTATTCCAAGAAACCAATCTACCCCTTGGATAGTTTCTTGATATTTGCCATCATTTGGTAAAAGACGTTTGATTAAGCCTTTTCCATTACGTCCCTCACAAATTGGAAGGATTTTCGAGCTTTTTAGTTTGCCTTTTGATTTAACATTATCCCAGTCTGCCAAAATCCAGTTTTCAATCATTCTGTCAGGCACTCCTATAACAAGATCGTCCGAAATCCCCTCTGATCGAATTAATTTTTCTAAAGATTCTTTGATCTGTGAAGCTGATGCTACACGGCTTTCACGATCAAAAACAATTATATATGGATAATATTTATTTCCCATCAATCTTATAAGTGATGCGATTCTTTCAGCTGCTGCAGGAAGGGCTACATCTTTTCCATTACAATTAAGCATACGTACCGGTGAATTGGGGCAAATTTGCTGAATAATTTTTTGCTCTTGATGACCATCCACAATGAAAGCCGGATTACTCATTTTCGATAGCGCCTGCAAGATAATAATAACCCAATTTAAATCCGGTTCTTCTGATCTCGTCTTTTAATTCTTTGGCATTTGAGCACCTTTTTGCCTTAGTCATTCCATCAGATAATGAAACAATAATTAATTCTTCTGGATTACAGCTATTGAGTATTGTTTCACTATGCGTCGTCATTATACTGAATGAATAAGCTCTTCGCCTTATAAGAACATCTCGCATAATGTTCAATATCTGACTCTGCATAAGAGGGTGCAAATAATTTTCAGGCTCTTCAATTGCAAACATGGATGTAGTCGTCATTACAGCAGTGATCAGGGCAATCCACTTAATTGTCCCATCTGACATAGAACTGAGAGGCAAAATTGCTTGATAATCGCCATTCACTATTTTGAGAGTCATTTTTAATTGATAATTAAAAGGATCATTCACTACATCTATGCCATTTATGGACGTATTGGCTAAATTAATATATTTCAAGAGGTCTTGAACCGATAAAGATTTATTAAAAATAGGGCGGGGTCGCCGATAATAATAATAAGAAAGACCATACGGCCTCGATATGAGTTTTTTTCGCTTAATAGCATAAAGTGTTGCTGCAAGACCGCTGCCGTCTTTTTCTATACCAGGCACTTTTGCACTATCTTCAGGCACTTTCACTCTAGACGGCACTATATTGTAAGTTTCACCACTGACCATATCCTCTGTTACTTGCGGAATTAATGGGAAAAATCGACCAAGCGCATAAAATAAAGAATTCTGATCTGAAGTGCTTTTTTCGATTATCTGGCTCGCTCGGTTTTTTATTGTAGATTCTTTTTTGATGTGCCTTTCAAAAAAAGGAGAGCGAAAAATTTTGGGATCTTTACACTCGATCTTTACTTTAGGTTCATTTTTTTCGAATGTTTGATCAATTATCAGATCCCAAGGAATGTTATTAATATTATCCTCTGCTTTAATAAAGCTCTTTGTTGATCTCATTGCAAACAATTGATGATCGAAAACAACAGATTCAATTTTCTTAGGGAAAAGAAGTTCAAAAAAATATTTATAATGACAAAAGTCTTTTTTATCTTCCAATTGCTGACAGCCGTATATGGTTGCTTGAATCGTGCTCTGAAATTCAGCTTCGCCGATTCTACGAAAAACTGCACCGGCACCGCCAAGCCGACTAATCGTCTCTGAAACATTAGTTTTTACAAGATTAGAAAGGAATTCAAAAAAAAGAATGACGTTGGTCTTCCCCCCACCATTTGAGCCGACCAAAACATTCAACCCTGGGTGCAAGTTCAATTCGAAATTCTCAAGTGACTTGAAACCATTTACTTCTATGCGGGTAATCATTTTTTAACCTCGTTAAAAGCGAATCAAAACAATCAAAAGGGACAGTCCTATTTTACTGCTTCAGATCATGCCCCGTCCTCTGCAAATTCCGAAACGCAATACTTATCTCTATTTGGACCTGTTTAACTTTGTCTTCTGCTATCTCACCGTCTATTTTCAGTGGAAACATGCACGATTATAACAAAATCATAAGCTGAGGTGTATAAGGAGAATCTCAGCCTCGAA
>JAKAEG010000299.1 GCA_021819985.1 Nitrospirota bacterium
TTATGGAATCCGATTTAAGCATGTCCCTTTGAGTTGTTGAAGTAGGAAGCGACCCCCGATTAGAATTGATTGCCAAACCAAATTCAAAAGGAGGCCGCTTCTATGGGTAAAAGATACCGGAGTATGCAGAGAAAAGTAAACGGGAAAATAAGGGAGATCGGCGAGGGAGGGGTTCTTCTGGAGCTTCCCCTTCGGGTGGCCGAAGCGATTGGGAGCCTGCCTCAGCTTATAAGGGAGATGGCGCAGGAAACGGGGATACTGCTCATGTTGGCCGCGATGGATTCGGAAGGCGTGCGGATAGCCGGACCCAAGAACTCAAAGAACCCTCTCAGGACGGCCAACTGGTGGGGCAGCGATCTCCGGCCGGTGTATTACGACAAGCAGGAGGTGATTATAGACCGGCCCCGCTTAAGGGGTAAGGACAAAAAGGAGATGCCTCTTGCTACTTATGAGGCATTCCGTGATCCCAAGGGCATGAGGGAATCAGTGCTTAAGAACATGGTCCTTGGCATATCGAGCCGCAATTATGAAGAGTCGGTTTCAGGCTTTCTGAAAGGCTATGGCATAAAGAAATCCAGCGTGAGCAGGCATTTCGTAAAGGCCACGGCGGAGCAGATGAGAGGGTTTCTGGAAAGGGACCTCTCCGGGCTCGACCTAGTTGCCATATTCATCGACGGCATAGATTTCAAAGGCCATCTGCTCATTGTGGCGATGGGCCTGGACAGGGATGGCAGAAAGCATGTCCTCGGGCTTCGCCAAGGCGCTTCTGAAAACGCTGAAGTGTGCAAGGGCCTGCTTGAGGACTTGGCCAGGCGTGGGCTAGACACCGGGAAAGATTATCTCTTTGTGCTCGATGGCGCGAAGGCCCTGAGATCGGCCGTCGCCAGAATGTTTGGAGCAAAGGCCCTGGTACAGCGCTGTCAGGCGCATAAACGACGGAACGTGCTTAAGCATCTCCCAGAAAAGCTCCAGAACGCTGTAGATGCCCGCATCAGCGCGGCTTACAAGATGACAGACTATGACGATGCAAGAGAATCCCTCGGCCTGACGGTGCGGTATCTTGAGAAAATTAACCCCGATGCCGCAGCCTCGCTGAAAGAAGGGCTTGAAGAGACCCTGACCGTGCACAAGCTTGGAATTACTGGGCTTCTGAAGAAAACTCTTGCGACGACAAACCCACTGGAATCTTGCTTCTCGGGGGTGCGGACCACCACTGGCAGGGTTAAACGCTGGAGGGACGGAAACATGACCCAGAGGTGGGCGGTGGCGGCCCTCTTAAGGGCGGAGAAGAAATTCAGGCGTGTGAAGGGTTACAAGGAACTGCCTAAACTCGCTGCTGTCTTACAGCAGAAATCTCTTGACGGAAAGGAGGCCGCAGCTTAAAATCATACAGCCGGGGAGCTTCCTACTTCAACGGCAGAAAGGGACAACCTCCCCTTCGATATTTGTTTTTTAAATATGGATAAAGCAATAAAAAAAGATGGATTCATTTATCAAAAAGTAATAGAGCGGGCTCGCCATTGGCATGGGTTAATCGAGGTTCTTATTAAGCGAGCTGACGAAGAAGCTAAAGCAAGTGCTACTGTTACAAATGAAACCTCCTACCAGTCTCTTTCCATTGCTGATGAAATCAAGAAGCTAGCAGAGCTTCGAGATTCTGGTTTGCTGAGCCTCGAAGAATTTCAAAAGCAAAAGGTAAAACTGCTTGATTCGTAGGGGCAGAGCTATATTCGATGAGCTAGTTGCTAATACAATTTTTTTATCTCCGGCCCTGGTAAAAAATTTTTTTGATTATTATGGCAGTGCCGTTGTCATGCCCTTTGCTGTCAGAGGAAATAAGAATGATTGCAATAACCCCCGATATAATGGGGATCCAGTTTTTATAGATGGGCAGTGGTATTCGTTATGGAGTATGAGACCTTCCCGGGTTGTCTTTTCAGCGGCTATTGGTTTGGAAAGCTTGGAAGGCAAATATGCAACACAACCAATAATTTGCGAAAAGGGCAGAACTCTTATAAACACTTGGACAGTTCATCATGTATATGAATGCGGCTTGAAAGAATTGACGATTAAACAAAGGGCAGAAAGATTTACCAATTTAAGCAATCTAGTCCTTATGAGCAAGAAATTCCATGAGACAGAAAAGGAATATGTCCATGGGAGTGACTATGGTGCTCAGTGGTTAAGATGGATTATTTGTAAATTGTATCCTAAACCAAGCAGGTCATTAGAACGAATAACACAAAAAAATAATTTCTTCCCGGTTGACTTTAACATAGCAATCGACAATCAGTTATTATCGCTTGCCAAATTGAAGGAATTAAGAGAAAGAACACCGGCGGGTAACATCAAGGCCACCAAAAAATTAGAAATCCAAAGGGCCAGGTCTTGAATTTTGATGTCTTTTCATGAAGACGATTACGATATAAGACTTAAGACTATAAGACTAAAGAGGGACAGACACTATTTTCTAATACACTCACTACAAAGAAGAAAAGGGGACCGGTTGTTCTAGGAGAAATTGGATTCCCGCCTGCGCGGGAATGACCTCAAAAACGAGATTGCCACGGGAGGTTACGCCCCTAACCTGCCCCGCACTTCAAAAGGAGACTTTCAATCGGAATTCGAGAGTCGCCCGTTGATTTCAAAAGTGTTGGTTAGCACTCTGTAACCCGCACCAAAAATTAACACCGTCCTGCTTTCACTTCCTGGACGAAAGTGAAAGCAGAAGGGATGATCGGATCCGTCCATCTGTTCCTGACAACTCATTACACATCATCCTAATGATGTTTTATGAAGATGACGGTGTCAGGTCTTAGGCCTGACCAAGCGGAGAGGAAGCGGTGAAAAGGACATGAGATATTTTCCACTGACACACTTCACATGAACTCTTTATATGGACAATGACATTGCCCGGCGGATTATGATGAGGCTGGCAGGGCTTTTCATTTCAAAAGCCTGAGCCGGAAAGGGGTTTTTTAATGGAGTGTGCTTTGAACACTTTGAACAACCAGGTCTGAAAAATCGTTTAAAAGCGGGAGGATACGGTTTTTATCTTGAACGGAAAAACACAAAAAAAGGGGCCAGCCATGCAGCCTCTCAATGTGCCTCACCCTCCTTGCCGTCCGCCTTCACCTCCTGCCCACCCGTCCGTTTGCCGCAAGCCCAAGGCGCACTATCCTGTCCAGCGCGGTGAAATCCACGTTGCCTCCGGAAAGGACAAGCACGGTCCTCTTGTCTTTGAACATCTCCGGATTTTTTAGCAAAAGCGCAAGCGGGGTTGCCCCCGCCCCCTCGACCACAAGTTTTTTTCTTTCCATGAGAAGAAAGATCGCCTTTGCGATCAACTCGTCCTCGACCGGAAAAATCCCGCCCAGATTTTCAAGCAGGATGGGCAGGACCTTTTCGCCGACACTTGAGACCGCGATGCCGTCGGCCAGGGTCCGGGATTTTATATCCATTGAGACGATCCTTGCCGATTGAAAGTATCTTGTTGAAGGCCCCCTTTACCTTGAATGAGCCGGTCTCCTGAAGGTTTTCGCATTTCAGATAGACCTCGCCTCCGGCAAGGCGGCTCAGGTAATTCGAGAAGATGAGAGGTGTTTGGTGGATATAGGGCTTTATGGCGTTAAAGGCTTTTTCTATGTCCATGCCCATTCTGGAAAAATTATATCACCAACCGCGGCTGCGGGCCCTGGTTCTCCTATAGATATTGCCAGCCTGAATTTTTGCGGGCGGGACCAATCATATTGACTTTGCCTTTCTATTTTGATTTACTATCAATGGCGTTGGGCGATGGAGTTCGCCCCATTAGAAGAAACCGCCTCTCTTTTGGAGGCTGATGACTCCTACCCTCATTCATCAAAGGGCAGGAGT
>JAKAEG010000300.1 GCA_021819985.1 Nitrospirota bacterium
TCTTCAGAGGTCAGTTCGAACCTGGTAATAAAGCGGGCGGCCTTTTCCGATTGCTCCGATCCATCAGTGGCAAGCAGTATCTTCATTCTCCGCCCCCCGGAATTATTTTGAGATAGGATTTTATTTCCTTTAAAATCCTACCACACCCGATGGCGGCGCGAAACAAGAAAAGATAAAAAAAGGGAAATCGCCCGGAGGCGAAACGTCAAAATGGATTCCCGCTTACGACATGCGGGAATGCCCCCGGCTAAGGACTTCGAGGGCAGGCTTAAAAGACTTAAGGCGTCATGCCCGATGACCTTAATCGGGCATCCGCTTTGAATCAGATAGAAATCCCTGAAGAACCATTCAAAAACTCACAAGGCTTTCTTTATCTCTTTTTCGACCATTTCGACGCTGACAGCATCCATGCAGATCATTTTTTTGCAGGTCCTGTTCCTGCATGGCGAGCACCCAGCCTTTTGGCTTATCACAACCCTGGGCCCTTTGCCATAGGGCCCTGTCAGTTCCGGGTCCGTTGGGCCGAATACGGCAAAGACCGGCACCTGAAGCGCCGCCGCTATGTGCATCGGGCCGGAATCATTGGTGACCATGAACTTTGCGCGTCTTATGATCTCGACAAGTCCTTTTAATGAGCTCTTCCCGGCAAACGGGACCGCCGCGCCACCGGAGGCGGAGGCAACTTCAAGGGCAAGACCGGTATCGCTTTCAGCCCCGATAACAAGTGAGCGGAGGGGTAAAAAACTTTTGGCAAGCTCTCCCCATTTGCTGGTAGGCCATCTCTTCGAGGGCCATCTTGCCCCAGGGGCGATGACCGCGTATTCACATTCCCCAAGGGGAGCGGCAAAATCAATGTCCTCCGGAAGGGGAAATTCAATTTTGGGGGTGATGCCCGCGAATTCCGCCATTTTCAAATATCTCTCTACGGCGTGCATTTTTTTACCGGCAACGCTCACCTTATGGGTATAAAAAAGCGGTCCGCCTTCCCTGGCCTCACTGAACCCGATCACCGAACCCGCCCCGGCCATGGCCGCTATGGCGGCGCTTCTTAAAAGTCCCTGCAGGTCGAAAACGGCATCAAACCGTTCTTTTTTGAGCGCCTTCGACAGTGCCATGAATTCTCTGGCCGTATGGATAAGCCTTGAAGGCCTCTTCCATTCGTCCTTGTTTATTGTCCAGAGCCGGTCTATAAGCGGATGCCCTTCCAAAAGCGGAGCAAGGCCACCGGCTATGACCCAATGGACCTTGACCTGCGGCAGCTGCTCCTTTATCGAATAGAGGAAAGGCAGCGAATGGATGACGTCGCCAAGCGAGCTTGGTTTTATTACAAGGATTTTATTCTTTATGCTTGTTTGTAAAGACCGCTCAGCCATATGGTATTAAAGATATAGCTTTCCTCTTTCAGAAAATCGGAGAGCCCGCCACCCGGTCTCTTGTTCTTCCTGTAACGCTCGAACTGGCCTTTTATGGCCTCAAGGACAATAGGCCTCGTTGCCGCCCCAAAGGGGTAAAGGCAGGCGCCCATCACTTCATTGCCTGAAAGTTTTATGATCCTTGTGGCGAAAAAGTCCCCCGTCTTCATCCCCTGGACCGGAACGGCCACCTGATGGGTCCCGCCAAGAAGCACGTCTTCAAGCTCCGCTTCACCTTCCTGTGAGTCAGAGATTTTTTTGGCCTCGTAAAGCGATATACAAGAGTTTTTCAGGGCCAGCATCGAGGCCGATTTGTCCGCGTCCTCCCTCTGCCCGGTCTCCTCCAGATACAGATCGGTAATGAAACCGCACTTCGGGTCCTTATAGTCGCATATGAACCAGTCCTCGAAATTAACAAACCCAAGCTCCAATGGAAGCCCGCTCAGGAAATCCTCCGGGAACTCCTCTTCCCAGAAAAATTCATAGGCCTCTTCTATGGCTTCCGGATGTTTCACCCGCATATGGGAAATAATTTCGCCGTAAAGACCTGCCCTCAATTCCTGGGAGTTTGTGCTTTTTGTGTCCTTGTTTTTCGCTTCTTCGTTCATCTGGCTTTCTCCGATTCAAGAATATAGTTTATGGCCTCCTTGAGCGAACGGGCCAAATAATCCGGGGATTCAGCCGTTTCCCCGGGCACGGTCTGGATTAATATGGATTTTGCGCCCGCGGCCCTTGCGGCAAGCACGTCGGCCGCGCTATCTCCTATAATATACGAATCCCTGAGGTTAATGCCCATCTCCCGCCGTGCCCTGAAAAGCATGCCCGGAGACGGTTTTCTGCAGGAACAGTGGTCATCCGGGTGGTGAGGACAATGATAAAAGGCATCAAACCCGTGCTCGCGCGTAAAATATGCCCCCATATCCTGAACGAACTCTTCCCTTACAAGCCCCCGCGCGATACCTGACTGATTGGTAATGCCGATGAGTTTGAAACCGGCCTGCCTCAGTTTTGGAAGCTCCTGAAGCCCGTCGCCAAACGGTTCAAAATCTTCCCAGCGGGACAGGTAATTGGCGTTACGGCAGAGGGTGCCGTCCCTGTCGAAAAAAACGGCCCTTTGTACCGGCAGGATATTTTTCAGTTCATCGAAAACCTGGACGGTTGCGATCTTATCCATGCAGGGCATGCCCGCTACCCCGCATTCCCGCTTGAAGCAGGGGGCGCACGGGATGTCTTCTTTTATAACGGAATTTCCCGCGGGGGGGCCGGTCAGGGATGGGGCAGTTGAGCCAAAGAGCGCCACAACCGGCGTGCCTACGGCATAGCCCACGTGCATCGTTCCCGAATCGTTCGAGACCAGCGCATCACATTCAGACAAAAAGGCGGCAAGCTCCCGGAGCGTCGTTTCGCCGGCCATCGAGACCGCGCCTTCTATACCACAGGCTATCTCATCCGCCCCGCTTTTTTCCTTTTCGGAGCCGAAGACAAGGACAGTTCCGCCAAGCCCGCCCGTGATCATCGAGGCCAGCTCACGAAACCGTGAATGCGGCCATCTCTTTGTAGGGCCGAACGCGGCCCCCGGATTCAACCCGATCACCGGCCTTCTCAAGCCGCTGATGGAGCTTCTGGCCTTGAGTCTCTCTTCAAGTTCCAGATATATCCACGGCTCCGCACTATATTCCTTATTTTTGATAATGCCCGCTTTTTCAAGGAGGTTCAGATAGTATCTTGAATGGTGCATCTGCCTGTCTTCGCCATGAAAGGGAACAGCTGTGGTCAGCAGAAATCCCCTGCCGTCCCTTCCGTAGCCTATGCGCTCAGGAATGCCCGCGAGCGCGGAAAGAAGCGCGGCGTCAAATGCGTTTTGAAAAAGTATCGCCTTCCGGAAATCCCTGCGCCTCAGGGCAAGCGCAAGAGCAAGCTTGCCGTTTATGCCTTTCCACTCTTCGCCATAAAGCTTTACTTCATCAATATTGGGGTCCTTTTCGAAAATACCCGCCACCCAGGGCTTTACAAGGAGTGTGGTCCTGAAGCCAGGCATCGCAGCCCTTAACGCCCTTATGGCGGGCATGGTCATTACGGCATCGCCCACCCAGTTTACGCCCCTTATCAATATGTCCCCGGAACCCATTTGGTTAGTTGAGAATCCCTGTTGGAAACGCGGCAGGGCTGATATATAAATGCTTTTTCTTTAACACTATCAATTTTAACTTATTAATCGTCTCATAATGAAACATACATTGTATATATGGTCTGTCATACCGGCCCCGTATCGCGGGACGGGGCCGGTATGACTGCATTTAGGAGGGTGCGCAAGGGCGAAGAACCCACAGGAAACCCGTAGGACCACTTTATTTGCATTCCCGCAACGTCGGGTAAAATAAAAAACCTTCTTTTAAAAGGGAAAAATTTTTACCCGGACAAGCCGGAATGACAAATAAAAGAATCTTACACGTTTCTTTGTA
>JAKAEG010000301.1 GCA_021819985.1 Nitrospirota bacterium
ATGAAACAATACGAAGCCCTTGAGAATATCGACCAGGGGATGGCCGAAAACCTTATTGAAAAAATAAAATCCCCAAAAAGCCTGTCAGCAGCCGCGGGCCAATAGGGAAGGAGAGAAAAGGAATGCCTCAAGTTGTTGTCGAGCACCTGAGCAAGGTCTTCAAGATCGCAGACTCGCAGTTCACGGCCGTGAATGACGCCAACCTGAATGTGGAAAAAGGGGATTTCATTTCCATAGTGGGGCACTCCGGCTCCGGTAAATCCACCCTGCTTTCGATACTTGGCGGCGTATTGAATCCGACATCCGGCAACCTCTATATAGACGGGCAGGACGTTTACAGCATGAACGCAAACGGGCTCGCGGAGTACAGGGCATCAAAGATAGGTTTCGTTTTCCAGTTCTCCTCCCTTGTGCCCGTCCTGACGGCCAAGGAAAACCTTCTCCTTCCGACCATATTCTCGCCCAGGCAGCACGACGGCAAGGAAAAGCGCGCACTTGAATACCTTGACCTCGTCGGCCTGGGAGACAAGGTCAATTCGAGGCCCTTCCAGTTGTCGGGCGGCCAGCGCCGGAGAGTGGCCATAGCAAGGGCCATCATGAACCAGCCCGAACTGCTTTTGGCCGATGAGCCCACGGGCGACCTGGACGAGGATACCGAGGCGGAGGTAATGCAGTTTTTCGAAAAGATAAACAAGGAAATGGGTATAACATTCATCCTGGTTACACATGTCCTGGGCCTAGCCGAAAAGGCCAAAAAAAAATTCAGAATGCATGGGGGCAAGCTGAGTGAAATTTCATAAGTTTTTTTCAATGACAACTGAAAGAAATAAAAAAATGAAAGTGAAAAAATTCAAAATTCTGGCGCTGATATTTTTGCCGGCGATGCTCATTCTGCAGGCATGCCACAGCGGTCCGCCACGGATAAGCATTGAAAATGCGAAGGCCCAATTGTCACCGGCCATTTACGGAGAGGCCATGGTGTTCATGACAATAAAAAACGACGGCGGGCCTGATGTCCTTGAGGCGGCCAGCCTGAATGTGCCTGGGGCGCAGGCGATGTTCCACATGATGAAAGGCCATAATATGGCGCAAGTGACATCGGTAGCTATCCCCGGAGGCAAATCTGTGGTATTCAAAATGGGAAGCAGCCATATCATGATAGAGGACATGCCAAGAGGCACGGTTGCGGGCTCGCCCTTTACGCTGGCACTGACCTTCCAAAAATCAGGAGTGGAAAATATAAATCTAAAACTCGAAAAAGCCCCGTCAGAAAAAGCCCCGCCAATGAACATGCCAAGTATGGATTGATGCTTCATTAATAATACCGGGACCAATCGCATTTTTGGATCTTAAAAGCCCTCTTTGATCGATCGGGTGAGGCATGGTGTGAAGCCATGCCTCACCCGATGCGAAGTGCCCCCTTCAAATAAATGGTTTTGGAGGAACGAAGCGGATGCAACAATGCGCCCCGTACATCGCAATTTTCAAATTTCTAATTTCCGAAGAAACCATAAATTTAAATAAAAAAATTGTCAATCGAACTGTTTCGATTGGATACAGAAAATAATCAAAAAATGTATCCAAAAGACACTTAGAAAAACTCTATTCCGGGGTTATCTTTCCATCCATCATCGAAATGGTCCTTTTGCATCTTGCGGAAAGGTCTTTGTCATGGGTAGCTATTACAAAGGTAGTCCCTTTTTCGCTATTAAGGCGGTAAAGAAGCTCGAACAGTTCCCGGCCGGTCCCGGTATCAAGGTTTCCGGTGGGCTCGTCGGCAAGGACGACGGAAGGCCCTGAAAAAAGCGCTCTGGCCACCGCAACCCTCTGCTGCTCACCTCCTGAAAGTTCTCCAGGCCTGTGGTGAAGCCGCCCCTTCAGCCCCAGTTCCCCCAGGATGACCCGTGCGCGCGCTTTCAGTTCATCGCGGCTTTCTTTGCCCGCAAGGAGCCCTGGCATCATTACGTTTTCCACGGCGTTGAACTCGGGAAGCAGGTGATGGAACTGAAAGACGAACCCGACCTTCCTGTTCCTGAATTCCGTTAAAGCCTTCTCGGAAAGGCCGAACACATCGATGCCGTCATGGAGCACCTGTCCTTCCGTGGGCCTGTCAAGCGTTCCCATTATATGAAGCAGCGTGCTCTTGCCCACGCCGGAGGCGCCCATCAGAGCCACCATCTCGCCGGTCTTTATTACCAGGTCTATGCCTTTAAGCACCCTCAGCTCTCCGGACGGATGCCTGAATGTCTTTTGCAGCCCTTTTATCTCTATCACGCTTTTTGTTTTTGCTTTTTGCTTCAGATGCTAAAGCTTCTGCGAAATCTCCTTTATCTGCTCAAGTTTCTTCATTGCCCTGCCGGAGTCCACCGCCTCCGCAGCCAGCTCGTAACATTCGGTCAGGGTGGTCCCGGTATTTGCGACAAGCAGCGCGGCGGCCGAGTTCATCAGCACGATATCCCTGGCGGGCCCGGGCTGGCTCTTAAGGACCCTAATGGCTATGGCAGCGTTTTGCTGTTTGTCGCCCCCCTGGATGTCTTTCAATGCCGCCCTGGGGAGGCCGAAATCCTCCGGGGAGATTATGAAGTCCTCCACATTATCGTTTCTGTAACGGGAGACGACCGTGCCGTCACATATGGTTATTTCGTCCAGGCCGTCTTCCCCGTGCACAACCATTGCGTCCTCCGCGCCAAGCCTGCCCAGCACGTGCGCAAGGGGGTTTGTGAGCTTGTCCGTAAAGACGCCCATCAGCTGTTTTCTTGCCCCTGCCGGGTTTGTTAGCGGGCCCAGGATATTGAAAATGGTCCTGATGCCTATCTCTTTCCTGGGCAGGACGGCGTATTTCATTGCAGGGTGGAAGAGAGGGGCATAGAGAAAACCGAACCCCGTCTCAAAAAGGCATTTTTCCACTTTTTCGGGAGGGAGGTCTATCTTGACTCCCATGGCTTCCAGCACGTCTGCGCTTCCGGTTGCGCTTGAGACCGAACGGTTGCCGTGTTTGGCAACGGGCACACCGCACGTGCTGACCACTATGGCCGCGATGGTGGATACATTAAAAGAACGGGACATGTCCCCGCCGGTTCCGCAGGTGTCCAGTGTGCCTGGCGGCGACTTTATCGTGATGGCCTTTTTTCTCATGGCCATGGCCGCCCCTATTATCTCCTCAATCGTTTCCCCCTTCATACGGAGCGCCGTCAAAAACGCCCCTATCTGCGCGGGGGTTGCCTTTCCTTCCATGATCTCATCCACGCACTCCGCCATCTCCGCTTCGCTCAGATGCACAGCCGTTGTGATCATATTCAATGCTTCTTTTATCATCAGGATAGCCTCCCGGCCTTTAGAAAGTTTCCAAGCAGATCCTTCCCCTTAACTGTAAGTATGGACTCCGGATGGAACTGTACGCCTTCAACCTCAAACTCCCGGTGGCGCACTCCCATGATCTCTCCTGCATCCGTCCATGCCGTTATCTCCAGGCATTCCGGCAGGGACTCCCTCCTGATAATGAGGGAATGGTACCGCGTGGCCTCAAACGGGCTTGGCAGGCCCGCGAATACTCCCTTGCCTCCATGATGTATAAGCGAGGTCTTGCCGTGCATCAGCACCTGCGCCCTGATTATCTCACCCCCGAAGGCCGCCCCTATGGACTGGTGGCCCAGGCAAACCCCCAGAATGGGTATCTTGCCCGCAAACTCTTTTATGGTATCCACGGAAATCCCGGCCTCTTTGGGCGTGCACGGCCCCGGGGATATGACTATTTTTTCCGGCGCCATCTCCCTTATCTGCGAAATGGTTATTTTGTTGTTCCTGTACACCCTTACATCTTCCCCGAGTTCCCCAAGATACTGGACGAGGTTATAGGTGAAAGA
>JAKAEG010000302.1 GCA_021819985.1 Nitrospirota bacterium
ATCCCTTTCTCTTTGTACCATGAGATATCCAGCTATGCTCATGGCCGCGATGATGGCGAAAGTCGTAATAATGAAGAACTTGGATTTCATTCCCATTCGGGAAAAGAATGCCGCCATGCTCATAGCTTAATCTTCGGATGAGCCCCTAATACGCAGCCTCTGCAGACTTTTTTGCATATTCCTGCGTAATCATTCTCTGTGGCCCTTACAAAGCCCTGCCGGAGGCCCATGTCCCTCAGGACTTCTCTGTGCTTTCCGGTGTTTAAACGTTCCAGGGCTTTTTTCACTGCCTCCGCGACTTTAATTGGGACTTTCGGCCCTATAACGATGGGCCCGGCGGGTATCGGCTCCGATTCTCCGATTATTTCCAGACCGAGACGGCAGAATTTTCGGGCCGACGAGTTCCTGACCGCCCCCGCGTCATATTGCCCGCTGAGCACAGCCTTGGCGACAGATTCGTCATAGTCAAAATTTGCATAGGCGCTCAAGTTTTTCTTGGTTATTCCTGAACTCGCAAGCAGGTAATGGGGGACCAGGTCGCCGGCAGTGGACCCCACCGCTCCAAAGGCGAACGACTTTCCGTTCAGGTCTGAAACAGCCCGGAAGGGACTGTCCTTTCTGGCTATTATCACGCTCCTGTAATATGCGCCGCCAGGTCTCAGGAGACAGTAGGCCCCGTACTTTTTATGCGCCTCCAGATAGGTGATAGGACCCAGAAAAGCCATATCGATCGTCCCGTTCCCCATATCGGTGACCGTGTCCTCATAGGACTTTCTTAAAACAAGCTCAAACCGGTAATGCGTCTCTTTGGAAAGATAATCGAGGAGAGGCTGGTATTTTTCATATTCGATTCTCGGATTGTCCCTTGGTATTACGCCGAAATATATTACTCCCTTTTTTCTTGCGACCCCGCTTCCCTCGCTGATCCGGTCCTCCATCCCGCGGACAAAATTGTAATCGCTGTCGCTGACCCTTCTGAACCTGTCAATCATCATTGCTGCAAGAATAGACCGGCCTTTCAGGTCCTTATTCATATCCAGAAGGATAGCCCTTATCCTTTTCTTCAGGCTCTTGCCTACGTTGGTATTTATGACGACAGGTGGAGTGCCGAAAGGAGGAGATTTTTCAATGACTTTTGTAAGCGCGGCGTACTGGGAATGTTTTTTGAGCATATAGTTGTAGACAAGGCTGTCCACGGAGGCGCCGTCCACCTGCCCTTTCGCCACCATTTCAACGGACTTGTTATGGCTGTAACTGTAAACATATCTTTTAAAAAAAGTCTGCGACGTGTAATGCATTTTTGAGAGCCTATAGGCCACATAAAGCCTGCCTGAATTTGACCTTGGGTCGGTAAATGCGAAGGTCTTTCCCTTGAGGTCCGCAAAGGACTTTATATGGCTGCTTTTATTAACAATTACATAGGAGTTGTAAGTAAGCCTATTGTTCACAACCGGAGCCGCAAGAAGTTGGGCACCAAACCTGTCATGGTCATTTACATACGGGCCGGAGCAGATAAAGGCCACATCTACCGCGCCTTTTTTAAGCAAATGGTCCATATCGGCATAATCCAGGCGATAAACCATCTGCACCGGCATTCCAAGTTTTTTACCTATATAGTCCACAATATCCTGATAATATCTTACCGAATCGAGCGGGGTTATCATGGAGGCGACACCGATCTTGAGGGGAAGCTGCTGAACGGCTTTTCCTGGAATACCCTTGCGCTGTTCAGGATAAACTTTTGACAGCGGAAAGCTGAAAAAGGGGGAAACAAAAAGGAGGATTAAGAAAACGCCCACTTCGTACTTCCGATTCAAATAATCACCTTCCCTTTATATTGCATGCGAAGTGCCAGGCACTATTCGATCTCCCTTTTTAATAACCCCGCCGCTTAACACCCTTACGAATATCCCCTCCTTTGGCATCACGCAGTCCCCGGCCTGATAGTAAATGGCACAACGCGTATGACATTCCTTCCCGATCTGGCTTACCTCGACTTGAATGCTTTCGCCAATCGTCAACCGGGTCCCAACTGGAAAACTGAGGAGGTCTATACCCTCTGTTGTAATATTTTCGGCAAAATCCCCGGGCTTCACATCAAGCCCTTTGTCCCGCATCTTTTGTATGCTTTCAATGGCAAGCAGGCTCACCTGCCTGTGCCACGCAGCAGATGCATGGGCATCTCCTTCAATGCCGTACCCGGTCTTTAGAAAAACCTCCTCCACCGGCTTTTTCCTGGTGCCTTTTTTATCGCTGATATTCAGAGATACTATTTTCCCAATCATATCCTTTAATATAAACCTCGTCACCAGAACAGGCAAGCCCCTTGGCATTGAATTTCATGTCTAGCCGTGATTCGCTGCCCTTCCAAAAAAGAAAGGAGGCTTTAAATGAGGGCATTTATAATTAGGGGCCCCCGATTGAAATCGTGCCGCAGCTTTGAGGTATAATCAGCCAGTAGTCTCAAAAGAGTCGGACGGGGGCAGGAATGGAAGCTGAATTCAAAGACTTCGATGGAGTCTACCGGGAGTTTTTTCCGAGGCTCTCTCTGTACCTAAAAAGACTTGTCGGTCAGGATGCTGAAGATGTTACCCAGGAGGTATTCCTGAAGGTAAGCGCGGCCCTTCCCGGTTTCCGGGGCGAGTCGACTCTGCCGACATGGATTTACCGGATCGCGACCAATACGGCCATGGACCATTTGAGAAGGGCCCGGCCGGTGCGGACCGTGTTGGAAATAAACGAGATTGCTTCCGGCGGCCAGGACTCGGAAGATGCAACCGAAGCAGGTCTGGAAGAGGGCCCGGCCCTCGATACAAAGCTTATCCGGAAGGAGATGAACGAATGCATCAGCAGCATTGTGGATGGTTTGCCGGAAAACTACCGGACCGTGCTGGTACTAAGCGAGATGGAAGGGCTTCAGAACGCTGAAATCGCCCAGGTTTTAGGCATCTCGCTGGATACGGTAAAGATAAGGCTGCACCGGGCAAGGGCAAGACTCAGAAAGGAGCTTGAGGCAAACTGTAATTTCTATCGTGATGAGCGGAATGAGCTAGCCTGTGACCGGAAGGTCATTCTCCTTTAAATCGATGAACAGCGGATATAATTGATCCAGAGAATTCCTGGATTTTTATGAAGAGCTCTACGAAGAAACAAAGGACCGGGTGGCGAGGGGCATTGCGGCCTTGGCTACCGAACGCTTCCGGCTTATGAGCGACAGTCAGCCCCCCTGGGCCTTTTTGCGGGTCTGGCGTTATCTGGAGCAGTTCGGTGTCGTTTCCACCGGTTCCATCTACACCATCGGCTTGGAAGGGGTATGGGACATCGACGAGAACTGGAATTTGACTCCGCGGGAAGATCTCCGATCGCGCGGCGTGGTGTTAAAGAACCGGGAAGACGCCCTCCGGGCCATGGCGGATTGGCATATGCGCCGCCCGATTTACGCCATGTTCTATAACGCCGATTGGAAGAGCAAACTGATGATCCAATATGCCAAGCAATGGCACTGCGACGCCGCCATGCTCCACTTGAACCGCGGCTGCGAAGGTACCTCGCTGGGGATCATGGAAAACCGCGCCGCCTTGATCAAAACCGGCATGCCGGTGCTGACTTACGAAGGCAACATGGGGGATGATCGTGATTTCGACGAGGGCCGTACCATTGCCCGCATCGATACCTTTATGGAAGGTTTGGGGCTGAAAAAGCTTACCTAACGGCGGGACTTTTTTCAGTACCCCCTTGAGGGGTATAAGTGCACTAACGTCATTGTTTCCCGCGCGGAATCATGACTAGCTTACTAAGATTTTATTTTTTCGAAGGAGGTTATGATGATAACAGCAGGTGTAGATCTTGGGGCGAAAACCGT
>JAKAEG010000303.1 GCA_021819985.1 Nitrospirota bacterium
CACGGACAGTGCTCATAGTTCCTCCTTATTGTTGATATATATCAACAATAAAACAGCCAAAAAAAAGAGTCAAGGGGGGAAACCCACAAATCTGACGCAGGCCCAAGCTTAGGCTATCGGTTGAAAATAGAAGGGGCTCAGCTGCACGATTTTGCACAATACGCTGACAAGGAAGGCTGCGGTGGTCACCTGACAATCGACCTCACATTGAGGTGGGCGCGACTCCCCATGAATTGTTCCCCGCTCTACTGGGCAAGAAGGCTTGAAATTGTCCGATGCTTTGCTCGTTACCTTGCAGTTTTTGATCCCTTGAGCGAAGTGCCACCTAAAGGGATACTGGGACCTGCTCACCGTCGTAAGGCACCTCACATTTACTCGGAGAAGGAAATAGAAATGCTCCTCAAAGCATGTGGCGAGCTCAAGGCAATCAACGGATTGCGGCCGCATACGTACATGACGCTCTTCGGGCTTCTCTCGTGTACTGGCCTGCGCATATCCGAGGCGATAAAGCTCACGAATGGCGATGTGGATCTAGACATAATGTATTAAACCTGTCCAACCTTAAACGCGTGGGTTAAGCTTTAAGGTTAACAAAAAGGCTCAGAGCCACAATTAAGGAGGACAGGTTTAATACATTATGTCTAGTATGCTACAAATGACTACAACTTTTTCTATACGGTTTTACTCCCGCGCCTCAGTTTTCATATATTCGCCCCTTTCATTGCCGGGTACTTTCCGGGATATGGAAATGTAATTTTAAAACAGCATCCTTTTCCCCTGATAACCTCGATGCTGCCGTTCAAGTCTTTCCGGACCATGGTATTGACCAGCTTCAGTCCCATGGTCTTTACTTTGCCGATATCCAGTTCCGGCGGCAGTCCTGGCCCATCATCTTCATAAACGAATTCGATCATGCCGTCCGAAAGCCGCATGGTGATACCTATCCGCCCCCTGTCTTGGGGAAACGCATATTTCATGGAATTGGACATAAGTTCGTTTATTATCAGCCCGCAGGGTATCACCAGTTCTATGGGAAACATTATATCGTCTACGGCGGGAGTCAACTCAATTTCGTGTGTGCCAGGATACCCGCTCATTATACGTGCCGCGAGGTCCGTAATATATTCCCTGATATTCACATGCGCAAGGTCTGTGGACCGATATAATTTTTCATGGACCAGGGCCATGGCCTTTAACCTGCTCTGCATGTCGTCGCACATATTCTGGATCGACTCGCTGTCATAAGCCCTGGAGCATTGAAGAGTTATAAGACTGGAGACCACCTGGAGATTGTTTTTTGTCCTGTGGTGAAGTTCCTTGAGCAGTACCTCTTTTTCAGCCAATGCCGATTGCAGCCTGCCTCCTGTCCGCTCAAGCATGTTTACCAGGTAGACAATGAACCCTGAAGCCAGGAAAAATCCAAGCAGCTGGGAAGTATCCCTGATATTGGCAAGCAGCTTAAAAGATTCTCTTGGTTCTTGAAAAAAATACCAGATGCCGGCCCCGACAATTAAACTGAGCAGGCCGCCGGCGCTGGCGCCCAGATAAAGGGTGAGAAGGGCAACGGCGGCCAGCGGGATGGAGAAAAAGACGACTTCCAGGTAACCGAACAGATATTTTGCCGCTATGAGCAGCAGTACCCCAAAGATCACGGCCAGCCCATGACGCAAAACAACCGAGCGCCTTATCTGAGGCAAACCCAACCGGTATAATTTGCCTGCGCTGTCCATAATTAAAGCTTACTACTTATGGCCCGGATTTATTAGGTCCGAAAAAGGAGCGGCTATTCCAGGAACGAGCAGCAGTAATCGGCTACGGATTTCACTTTCATCTTGAAAACTGAATTGGCAGGCACATTGAACGACTCACCGCCTTTTACCGGCTTCCACTCCGTACTTCCCGGCAAAAGGACTTCGAGCTGGCCGGAGGCGATCTCCATCAGCTCCGGTTTCCCGGTATTGAACTCATAAACGCCTGGCAGCATAATGCCAAGGGTTTTTTTGCTTCCGTCATCGAAAAGGACCGTGCGGCTCGTGACGCCGCCGTCAAAATAGATATTTGCTTCCCTTACTACCGTCACGTTCTTGAAGTCGGACATCTTTGCCCCCCGATACAGTTAAAAAATTTTAAAAAGTATACCATTCCGGCCAGTTTGGTGTTTCATAAATAACCCCTAACTTGCATTACTACATTGTCATTCAGGCTTGTCCGGAATCTTTCAACCTCTTTCGGAAGGATTCCCGACGCGCTTCGCTTGAGGGAATGACAATATTTGATTGCCGGATCAATAATAGTAATATCAGCCACGGGAGTAATAGGCGTTATACCATTCCACAAATTTCCCGATGCCGTGCTCGATCGACGTGGCAGGCCTGAACCCTATCGCCCGTTCCAGGTCGTCGATATCGGCATAAGTGGCGGGCACATCTCCCGGCTGCATAGGCAGCAGGTTCCTTATGGCCTTTTTCCCCAGGCAATCCTCAAGCACGCTTATGTACTTTTCCAGTTCCACAGGATTATTGTTGCCGATATTATAGATCCTGTAAGGGGCGAAACTTGTGGCCGGGTCGGGGCTGTTTCCGTTCCAAGCCGGGTCCGGCTCGGGCAAATGAGTAATGAGTTTTACAACCCCATGCACTATGTCGTCAATATATGTAAAATCCCTTCGCATTTTCCCGTAATTGAATATGTCTATAGGCCTGTCCTCTTTTATCGCCTTTGTGAAAAGGAAAAGCGCCATATCGGGCCTTCCCCAGGGCCCATAGACCGTAAAAAAGCGAAGTCCGGTGCAAGGCAGTTTGTAGAGGTTGGAATAGGTATGGGACATCAGCTCATTCGATTTCTTTGTGGCTGCATACAGAGACATGGGGTGGTCCACATTGTCATGGACCGAAAAAGGCATACGCGTGTTCGCGCCGTAAACGGAGCTGGAAGACGCGAACACCAGGTGTTTCACCCCGTTATGACGGCAGCCCTCAAGGATATTGACGAACCCCAGGATATTGCTTTCAATATAGGAATATGGATTTATCAGGGAATACCGCACTCCCGCCTGCGCGGCCAGGTTCACCACGTAATCGAATTTTTCCTCCGCAAAGAGCCGGAGCACGTTCTCCTTGTCCGCGAGTTCCATCTTTGCGAACTTGAAATTAGTTTTATTTTCGAGCTGTTTCAATCTGTCCAGCTTAAGATTTACGTCGTAATAATCGTTAAGATTGTCCAGGCCAACCACCTCGTCGCCACGCGCCAGCAACTGCCCGGAAAGATTAAACCCAATGAACCCAGCGGCCCCGGTTACCAGTATCTTGCTCATTTCCTAAAAGTTCTCCCGCACTGAATTTTTTATTTTTCCCGCTTGAAACACCGTCCCGTAATTATATCCATTCCGGCGTAATAAGAAAGAAAAAAAATTTAACCTTGACAAATAACTATTCTTAAATTAGAATGATTCCAAGTTGTATTAAAATAAAAACGGAAAGGAAACAAAAATGGCTTACACGGCGAAAGACTATACGGGGTTGATCGGGATGGAGGGAATGAGCGAGGCGCTCCTTAAGAACCATTTCACCCTCTATAACGGGTATGTTACGAACACGAACAAGCTGCTGGACACCATGGGCGGCCTGCAGGCCAACGGGCAGGCCGGCACGCCTGAGTTTTCGGAGCTGAAAAGACGTTTAGGCTGGGAGTTCAATGGCATGAGGCTGCACGAATATTATTTCGAGAACCTTGGAAAGGAAGGCAAGCCCGGGCCGGCCGGCGAACTCGCAAAAAAATTAAGCGCGGAGTTCGGGAGCGTTGAGGCCTGGGAAAAGGATTTCCGCGCCTCGGGCGCAATGAGGGGCATC
>JAKAEG010000304.1 GCA_021819985.1 Nitrospirota bacterium
TAGCGGCCCAACGCAATTTACGGCAACCGCCCGTTTCAGGGATAACGTCACCAGATTTGGGTTGATCGATCAAAAATATCTGTAAATCCCGAAACTCCTCATCAGAAAACAAATCGTCCCTCAGCTCAGCAAAAGGGGGTAGTTCTATAAATTCCCATTGCATAATTTAATATACGGCTTAGCCGTATATAAGTCAAGTGGCTGCCAGGGTTCTGTTAAGGTGTCGAAATGGCGGCTTTTGGATTTCCAAGTTGCCTGGCCCCGGGAATCGTAAAATATGTCAAACCGGCTGGTTCTTTCCAAAGGGCACCACTCTCTAACCGACCTTCTAAAAAATCAGGTCCTTCAATAAGGGCTCAGGCAGACCGGAATGGCAGCATTTGAGTCCCTTTTGACAGCGCAGTCAGGTAATGGTCGGTGTGGCGTCAAGGTTTGCTTCAACCTTAAGTGCGCGTTTTAAGGATACTAACATACTATGTCCTCCCCCAAAAAAAGGATCACCCTGCTCAAAAAACATCTCTTTTATGAACTGAATAGGCCGGGGCCATGAAACCCATCTAAATCACAGTCCCCGGTTTTGAATTCGCACAAGGGTTTTATGGACAGTACCAGGCAGAGGTGAGAGGTGGTCCCAATTGTTTGTACAGTTTAGCGGCGGATTTAAGGTGGAAGACCTGTCCGTCACGACGCCTCCAATACGCCCTTTCAGGCTGAGAGGTTGTTTTTGCTGTTTTTGCCGTTGCCGGCCCATAACCGGCTCTCTTAGAAGCCCTCGGATCGATTATCTCAGGGCAACTCTATATTCTGATGTCCGTTTGAGCCCGGGCTCCCGGCCGGGGACAATTTCGAGTATGCCTCATAAGGGGTACGGTCATCAAGGCTTGAGTGTGGCCGCCGCCTTTTATAAAACTCGACAAAAACGTAAACCCCTCCAACTACCTCGTCGCCCTTCAGAAACATTCCGCCGAGGTCTTTCGGAATTCCCAGGACTGGCTGACCTGGAATTACACAACCGCCGCAGACCTGCTCCAGCTGGTATAGCGCTTCCACTTACCGATTTTAGACGAGTCAAGCAGCCTTGCCAGAGGGACACGATGCTTCAGACTGAGGCCGAACATGTCCAGTTTCCAGGCTACGATATCAACCTGGTGTTCCCAGGCAACGTTTTGAAATTGGTGGAGCTGGGTGTTTTTTTAATCCATTTCAAGTTTTTCTATAAACAGTGGTTTTGAGCAAAGCTTTGATCGTTATTTCCTTTAAAATCCAATGTTTATTATCTGAGCATGCCAATGGAAAATTCGTAAATTTTAATATCTTAAAAATTTCAAATTATTTCAATTTGAAATTTTTTCTGAAATTAGTTGAAATACGCTGACATTTCATTCTCCGGAGGTAACGACCTTCCCGTGAGCCCTGCGCTGGAGGATGGGAATGCCATTAATCCTACCCATCTTTAATTAATCAATTATCCGCTATCAAAAAAATGTCCGGTTTTACGTTCCGGGTCAGAACGAATATCGGCTAATTCCGTTAAAAGGGATTAGCGGAACTGGAAAAATTTAATTTTGAGGCATCCATAATTCGAGTAAAAACCGTGCTTCTATGCCTGCCTTTTCCGAGCACGGCTTTCGTCCAGGAACTGCGACTTTTAAGGGGTTAGTTTTCTGTGTGGACTACAGGGTGTTATCTGATAGTTCCGTACGACGAAACGGCGCGGATTTCCAAAAGAAATATCGCCTTCCATCCGAAACTAGATATTTGCTACAGTATTATCCCAGCAATGGCGACACCTTTTATATTTTATATAGTTTCGATTCCTCATATCGCGGCGAGCTGCGTTTAAATTTGGGTAATCAGTAAAATTGACCATCTTTGAAAATTGACATTTAGGTTTTTGATGATTAATGCGATGCGCTCTAACTAATTTATTATTGGACGCTGTACCCTGTCGCCAATTCACGCGAATACTCATAGTCTCCCTAACTAGTTTCTGTTGCTAAAGCCCATTTGCCTGTTGAAATTCTTTCCGTCAAAGTGCCCTGAGCGTTCATTTTCCCCGGCCGAGTCTGTCCGATCTTGAAGTCCCCGTCCAAATCCTGCTTTTGTACCGTTTTTGAAAAACACATCTCCTTAAAACCTTGAAAATGCCTTCTTTGTAGGGCCTGTTTCTCTTACGTCGCCGCCAGAATTACCAGGTTATGGCAGAAGACGGCGCACCCCACGCTGGAGGCAAAATTCTTAAATCCCTTAAAAAGGCATCTTCCGAGCTTATAGGCCCGTTTTAAGGCGGAGATCGTCCCCTCTATGCCAGCCCGGAACCGCTGCCCGGCCTTGAACTCTTCCGAGCTTTCCCTCGCGTCTTCTTCGGCGGTGCGCCGACCTTTTTTGCAGATCGACACTGTGCCGATTTTTCCCGAAAGACTCTTGATCTGTTCCATGCTCTCATAAAAGCCCTTGTCACCGGCCAATACGTCGGGCCTGCTCGCGAACACCTTGCCATGCGCGTCCAGGCTATCCTGTATCAGATCTTTGTCCGGCCTTTGCTTGGCCATCGTCTCATAATGAATGATGTATTTCTCGCCGGTTTCAACCAGCAAAACCTTGTGCCCAAACTCTATTGGCTTGCCGGCCTTGCCTCTTTTTAGGAGTTCCGTGTGGTCCTCAAAAAGGCTGAACACTTTCTCTGCCGACGGGACCTGCTCCCCATTGATTACACGCCTTTCAGCTTGATTTGTTATTTTTCTTGCTACCGGCAAATAACGCTTAAGTTCCGCCGCCACCGACATTGCCTTTACGTCAAATCTCAGGGACAGGAGCCGCCACGCCAGCTCGCCCGTTTCGACAATCCACTTTACACGGTCAATCAACTTTCTATAGACGCTTTTTATCTTGCGCTGGGCCCCTTTGGCCTTCTTATCGCTGTTGCGGACAATATAAAGGGCCAGCTTCTTTATCTTCCTCGTGTGAAACCTGTGGGCAAAGCCAACTTGCCTCAACTCATCGCCGGCTTCTTTCATCAGCCGGGACAGGGTCCTGTAACTGTCCCATAGAAGCGAGGAGTCCGTTGGCCAGTGGATATTGGTTTCATATGCGGTCGTGTCCAATCGCAATTTTTCGCCAGTTATTTTTTCTTTTTTTTTAGCATACCCGCTAAGAACTTCATTAATCGCCTTCCATGTCTCTTCCGACAGGGCCGTAAATGCCTTGCATAAAAACGTATAATCCATCATCTCTTTGTTCCCGAGCTTGATGAAACTCCTCAAAAATTCGCTGTTCTCCACCGTTATAACGGTTTCGCGATAATCAGATTGCTCCATGAACATCACTATTATCGAGCGAAGCATCTGCTCCGAGGTGTAGCCCCCTCTGCCATATTTCGACTTCGAAAGAGCTTTGCTGAAATCCCCGTGCGCTATGTCCAATATCTTCGGATTGGCCTCAAGTATCTGCCCTATCGCCTCGTATTTCGCCCGGTACTCCCGAACTACCTTTAAATTCGATTTCCCGCTGAAATCCAGGTATTCTTGCTTCAAAGCTTTTTTGCGCAAGGCCTTCTCCTTTTTTCCGAAGATTGATCGTCATCAATTATAAAAGGAGCAGGCTTCTTTTTTGCCAAAAATCTATCCGCAACAGAAACTAACTAATGCCCATAAGTTGGTTCAAAAGATGATCAAAATTACGAATCCAATATTCTCTATGCGCTCGCCTTTGTCTGATGTTTTCCCATGGCCTCCATCACGGCGGCCCTAAGTCCAAATGGATTAGCTACCTTTTTAAAACGTTCTTTTGTGGCCCCAAGCCCTGTAAAGGTAATAGTTCCGTAATCG
>JAKAEG010000305.1 GCA_021819985.1 Nitrospirota bacterium
TCGCCCCGCGCTTGCCGCGGTCTTTTCGGCGATGCTGTTTTCCCTGGCGGGCATACCGCTGACAGCCGGTTTTATCGGTAAGTTTTATGTGATAGCCGCGGGCGCTGGCTCAGCCCTCTGGACACTTCTCATCGCCCTTGCCATAAGCAGCGCCATAGGTCTTTTTTATTATGTGCGGGTTATCATTACAATGTATTCCAAGCCTGAAGAAAAGCTGGAAGCCGTGCCGGGGACGGTTGAGGGCGGGGCCTACGGAACAGGAGTTTTCCGGGCGGACATTACCGGGGTAGCGGTCCCCATTGGAGGCGGGCTTGCCCTGGCGGGGCTTACCCTGGGGCTGGTCTGGTTCGGAGTCTATCCGTCAACGCTGCTTTCCATAATCCAGCACGCCATCCGCAGCCTTATGTAGGACCTGTCTCAGAATTGCTTCCGGCTGCAAGAGGTTTTTAAGAAATCACGGCATACGGCGTCGTAAAAGGAAAATCCGTTCCGGGAGCAGCGCTGAATGTTCGTCCGGGAAAAACAAGTGATTCAAAGTGGATGCCCGATTAAGGTCCCCGGGCATGACGTCTTAAATCTTTTAAGCCTGCCCTCGAATTCCTTAGTCGTGGGTCATTCCCGCATGTTGTAAGCGGGAATCCATTTTGCCGTTGCGCCTCCGGGCGATTTCCCTTTTGCTCCCTTTTTCAGAAGAAATTGCAGCCACGATTTATTCTCTCTTTCGCTTCGGAATCAATTTTGAGACAGGTCCTGATTCTACCCGGAAGGCCGGTTTTTCTCCCTGTTTTGTTCCTTTTCCTTATACATCCGGGCGTCCGCTTTTTCAAGCACTTCCTTCAATTCGTGGCCCTTTTCGAAGACTGCGGCCCCATGGCTGAAAGACAGGCTGTAATTCTCGCTTCCGTACACCTTGTTCCAAAAAGAGATATTACGCCTGATGCGGGCCATCATTCCGCTGTCCTTTGCAGCTGAAGTCTCATGGCTTATTATCACGAACTCATCTCCGCCGTATCGCACCAGGAGGTCGGATTCTCTTATCGAATTTTTAAGCATTAGGGCAAACTCCCTCAGTATGCCGTCTCCGTGCAGATGGCCGTAAATGTCGTTTATATGTTTGAAATTATTTATATCGACTATATGGACCGTGAACCCGCCGCCGTATCTTTTGGCCTTTTTTATCTCCTGTTTTATTACCAGGTCGAAATAGGCCCTGTTAAAAAGGCCGGTAAGCTTATCGTGGAGCGCCATCGCTTTTAGTTCGAGCTGCTTGTCCCTCAGGCTGTATACGAGGGTGATAAGGTGTTCGTATACCTCATCAACCGGGTCGGAAAGCACTGCCTTCTGGTATACCTCGCATTCGGTGCAGTTTTTATATTTGGAGGCGAACTTCCCGACAGGCTTTCCGTCGCACATGGTGCCAGCGATAAGCCAGCACCGTCCGCAGGTGTTCTTGTAAGAGGGACAGTGTGTCTCGGTGCAGTTCTTGACCTCCCAGCACTTTACGCCTACGTCCTTTTTAACACTGGATATCCACTTTTCCCAAGTGGCCTCGTTCTCTTTTAATGAAAGGGCGATAAACGAACGGAGGTCTTTCCTTAAGCGGCTAAAGACTTCAGTCATGTCCTTCTTTTTTTTCATAATTTAATGAATTCCTTGAAAAAGATAAAATTTAATCGAGGTTGCCATCTCAAACGGTTTTTTGTAAGCGAGGAAACCCGGCAAGCTATTTTTAAACATAGCCGGTATGTGAGTCAAGCTGGAAACCGGTTTATAATAAAAGAAACATGAAATTTTAAACGGGGTACATTTCTAACAAAATGGCCGGCCGGATGGAAAAAACATGATATGCAGCCTGGATTACCTTGTGGGCACCCTTGCCACAGCCTACAAGGGAGTGATCACTTCACTTGTCGTAAAGGACTTTTGCATATGCGATGAGAATGGCTCGGCGCTCCTGAAGGGGACGGTCCTTTCCATGCCCGCCGGAGATTATCATGCCTCTCTGATAAGAGATGGTGTGGAGCTGGCCCGCTCGCCTATAAAAGATAATGGGGATTTTGAGATGCGGGCCGGAAGCGGACCGGTGGTCGAGGCCAGGGACCTGCAGATCGATATCCTCCAGAACGGCAACCACACCGGCACATTCCTGCTTAAAAGAGAAAGGTCCGGTATCTTTTACACGCCGGCCATCGAGCTTTCAGACGAGGTGAAGGGTGTGGATTTCAAGCTCCTCACCTTGCCCCTCAGAGAAAAACCCGGCCTTTTGAGCAAGGCCGAAAATATAGTCTATAAAATACTTTCTGCGAAAAAGGACTGGAGGAAATTTTCAGACGAACTCCATGGATTTGCCACCGACCTTTTCTGGGGAGAACGGGATGTCTTTTACCGGAATTTTGAAATGCTGGCCAAATTCTCTTTCCTGGGTGGCGAAAAATCGGGTAAGGGCGCCGAAGCGGAAAAACCGGTTGAGGACTGCCTGGACCTCATAGGCCTGCCGCTTTCAAAAGAGACCGATCAGGAAAAGCTGGGCGGGCCGGTGCAAATATGGCTGAAGGCCATGGATAAGACGAAGCCCGATTTTTCATACAGGATAGGGCAGGCGGTAAGGGTGATCTCAAAAATAAATGAAAATAAAAAACTCCCTGAAGGTGAGATCAGGCCCGCTCTTTCGGCCTTCGTTTCCGCGGTGCGCCGGAGAGTGGGAGACACCCCGGTATTTTCCGAAGCCGCCCTGGCCGGCATACGTGGCTTTATGCCGGAAGATAAATTTGAGATCATCGGAAAATGGGGCCAAAAGGGGCGCGAAAGCCTGCTTGCCCTGGTTGAAGAGGCCGGCCTTCTGATAGGGCAGGGCGATTATGCGGGGTCTTTGATGAGGATGAACGGGGCCAGACAGGACCTTGAATATTTCCTTGACGGGCGGCAGATGATCAGGAGCTATTTCGATCTGGCCAGGGAGTTTTTGTCCGGGGAAAACGCCCCGGCATTCAAACAGGTCCTGTTTGAACTCCTGGATTTTCCCGCCGCGGAGGCGCCTGACAGGGATAATGATCTGGTAACCGGCACGGCGGGTTTCATTGAAAAGTTCATCGCAACCGGCAGGACCGACCTTTGCGCAAGTCTTCTTACGAGGGTGGGCGGACCAGGAAAAGGCGGAGGACTCAAAACCGGGCTGATACTCAACCGCGATATAGCCGCCCTTGTCCTTGGTTCCGGCAATGACGGACTTATCGCTGTTTACCGCGAACTGCTGAAGAAAATAGTCGTGCCCTCTCCGGGTATCCGGGGCTATTCCCCCGAAAGCTGGGCGGAATCCGCAAACCCGCTCCACCTGGAGATACTCTCAGGGTTTCTGGACGTGCTTTCAGTTTCACCGCAAGGCCTGGACGACGTAAAGGCGCACCTCATATGCAACCTTTTTTTAAGCGGGGTTTTTATCCCTGATGACAGGCTTTTTCAGCGGCGCATCTCCGCTTATCTCAACTCTCCGGCCATGAGCGGGGACTTTCTTTTGAACTTCATGCTCTTAAGGAAATTCCCGGTATATTTCAGCGAGATCGGGGCGGCCAGCCGTATCAGGGACTATACAACCCAGTTGGACTCCTGGGGTAACGACCCCGTGCTCTATTTTCTGAGAAAACAGGTCCATGTCAACGCGAGCAATTACAATGTCCGCCTGGCGGAGGGGATAATAAAGGCATGGGTAGATAACGACCCCGGCCTGCTTGAAACGCTTGTGCCCGCCGATGT
>JAKAEG010000306.1 GCA_021819985.1 Nitrospirota bacterium
AATATATTACTTCTTCCAATTTATTTTTGTAAAAAACGAAATTTATATCATCTACTTCAGGGAGATATTTATCTGTATAAACTTTTACAGTTGATTCTTTTAATGGTGTATTAAGGGCGTCAAAAGAATCTCTAATTTTATTGTCAATAGGAATAGGCGAATAGGGAATTAACATAGGTTTAACTTCTCCTGACAGATATAAAGTTTTTTCTCCTACATAATGCAATCCTATTCCTTTTGCTAAGTCCGATTTTGCTAAGTCCGCTAAATCCTTCATTGTAGCTTCATCAAATTTTAAATTAAAAGTCGAGAATTCCTTGCATTTTTTATATTTAATTTGGTGAGATATTCCGCCGCGTCTTATTCGTTTTGATTTATGCGCGGCTTCTGATACATGCACAGATAAGAAAATAAAAACAAACGAACAAAGAAACACTTTGATTATATTTGATTTGAAAGGATTAAACATTGAAACCTCTTTCTGACAGGATTTAAAAAATCATTAAAGAATTTTTCCCCAATTTTCCTTTTCCACAATACAAAAGCCCATACTCCGTTTTCGGAGATGGGCTTTGTATATTCAAACCTACTTTCAAGCCCGACTCCTACACGGTAATTCGGTCTTGCTTAAGGTCTTGCATGGTTTTAATTCGGGATTATTATATGGAAAAAGCCCCTTCAAGGCAATAGAAAAAGCCGAAAATCTTCTGATTCACTGGGTATTTGTAACCTTTTTTGTAACCCCAGCCCTCAATAATGAGCTATCACGGGCAATCCGTGTCAACAATGGGAATAAAAAGGAAAGCCCTTGACTTAAAAGATAAATCCTTTAAAATCAAGGGCTATTAGAATTATCGCTTAGAAGGCTTTTTCGTACTTAAAATCCGCTGGCCCGTAAGGGCCGTGCCGGTTCGATTCCGGCCTTCGGCACCATAAAATCAAGCACTTAGAAATAGTTGCTCAGGCCGCGTTTTCCGTTTCCTTCACTATTGTGCCCAAATTGTGCCCGGTTGTATTTATCCTCGTATCCAAAGCCTCAATTGCGCTTCTTTTATGGGAAGGGGCAAGGTGAGCATATCTGAGAGTCATGGTGAGGCTCTTATGGCCTAATAGTTCCTTAACAGTGGTAAGCTGGCGCGAGCTGTTCAACAGGCTGAAGAAGCGGGGGCTGCACGGGGTGAAGCTGGTTGTGTCGGACGACCATCAGGGCTTGGTGGCCGCTCTCAGCCTGATATTGACTTTGCTTCTTCACTGTGATAATTTCATTTATAAGTTCACCTTAGCTCAAACAAGGAGGTCGTTTTATAAATGGGACATGCCACCTTAAACAACCTCAAGGTACTTCATAAATTGGAAACCATCGAAAAAGAGGTCATGGACCTGAAGCTTTCCATCCTCAAGAAATTTACCCCCACCGGTAAAAAAACAACCTCTTTCAGGGGTATCCTGAAGGGCGTGGTTATAACCGATGCTGACATCTCCGACGTAAAGAAATCCCTTTACAGCAAGACAAGAATATAGGTCGCCCATGAACTTCGTAGCGGACACGCATGCCCTGCTATGGTGGTTTACGGACAGCCAAAAACTCGGCAAAAAAGCAGCCGCTATATTTGAAGAATGCGAAAAAGGTGAAAGCATTGTCTTTATCCCGGCGATCGTCATCGCGGAAGCTCTCAGCATATTCGACAAGAAGCGTGTATCCTTCGACTTTAAGAAACTGCTAAAACGGCTCAACGAGAGCGAGCATTTTGTCATTGTTGCCCTCGATTACCCAGTGCTTCAAAAAATGATAGAGCTGACCGACATCCCAGAATTACACGACAAGATAATCGTCTCGACAGCGAAATACCTCAACCTGCCAATAATCACCAAGGATGGAGTCCTGCAAGGCCTCTCTCATGTTAAGACCGTGTGGTAGTCCCTGGTTATCTCATTTGCTTGCCGCACTTCTGCTCTGCCTACGGGCCCGTTGCAGTTCGAGCGGACTTAAGGGTCGCTCTGTTTCAAAAACTTGCCCATTTGCCCCTTCGATAAAGCGTACCAACTCAGATGTTTTCAAAACCGGTTTCTTTTTTCCGCACGGGTAATAAATGTTCACGCCGTCCCTTTGGAGCTCGCCTTTAGCTATCATGTTTCTGAGTGTGCCTTTTTTCCAGGGACCGAATTTCTCGGCCTCGGAAAAAAACATATAGACTTTCACAAGTTCCTCATAGGTACCACAAAATTTGTACGCCTTCAGGCAGATAGCACGGCTATTTGAAGGGAGTCGCATTTTATATGGCGATACGAGGCTATTTAGGCAGACAGCTTTGAAGTAGGTTAGGGGGATTGGAAATAAAAAGGCCCGGAGTAGGGCGGGCCAGCGCGAGGAAATAAATCAGCAATTGGTGGGGAGGGCGAAGCCCCCGTTTTTTCAAAAATGGACGTGCGACCCGTACAAAATGGACAATGTTTTGGACAATGTTCAAAAAAGAAGGGGTTAGCTTTTTAGCTAACCCCTTGATTTATTTGGTAGCGGGGGCAGGATTTGAACCTGCGGCCTTCGGGTTATGAGCGAATTTCAGCCCATTTTCCCGATTTCAATAAAATCGATTACTTACTGAGAAATCAATAGGTTATTGAAATTGTCCTGCCTTCCTATATACCCCATTTTTACCATATTTTCAAGAAAATAGTGAACAGTTTGGTGTACAGTTTTTGACCCCTATTTTTGGCCGACCTTCGGGGTAATTCCCCGAAACCCATAGCTTGGATCATGCTGATCCAAGCGGCAAGGGTTTTGCCCCTATATCGCACTCACCGGTATGGAAGTCGTATTGGCAGTCAGCGGCAGCGGCTGGCTGGTCAGGCAGACTACGCCGCCGGGACCAACAGGCATTTTCAGTTTCTCAAGCGCCTGGAAATGCCGGACCGTATCCTTGCCGGGCGATGCGGTCTTCTTGAATTCCAAGGGGTAGACAATCCCGTCCTGCACAATAAGAAGGTCTATTTCCTTTTGATCCTTGTCGCGGTAATAATAGAACGGCGCGCGTCGCCCGTTGTGCCACCAGCTCTTGAGTATCTCGGCGAATATCCAGGTCTCCAGTATAGCGCCCGACATGGCCCCGGCCTCCAGCGTCTCAGGGCTAGTCCACTCTGTGAGGTAGGCGCAAAGGCCGGTATCCAGGAAGTAGAGTTTTGGAGTCTTCACCAGCCGCTTGGTGACGTTGGTGTGATACGGCTCAAGCAGGTAAACGATACCGGAAGCCTGCAAGATTGAAAGCCAGTTCCTGACGGTGTTCGGGGCCACATCCGCGTCTCGCGCCAAATCCGCCATGCTCAAAAGCTGACCCGACCTGGCCGCCGCCGCGCGCATGAAGCGCAGGAACGCCATCTCATCTCCTACCCTTGCCAGGTCGCGGATGTCGCGTTGCAAATAAGTCTGGACATACGAGCCGTAAAAAAGATCACGGTCTGTCTTGTTGTTAAGGGCAATCTCCGGAAATGAGCCGCGCCAGATAATTTTATAGAGTGCCTTTAAGGTGAGCCTGCCGCCCGATGACATTCTGCTTTGAATATCCTCAGGCGTGGGTATGAAGGGCGTGGATGCCTGCCCCTGACCGGCGCTTTCCCTGCGCGATAGACCGAGAAGATTCACGACGCCGACACGCCCGGCCAGGGATTCCGACACGCCCTTCATCAGATGGAACTGTTGCGAACCGGTCAGCCAGTAAAGGAGATCGGA
>JAKAEG010000307.1 GCA_021819985.1 Nitrospirota bacterium
GACGACAATCCGCCGCCGTCTCACCATCGCCCTTTCGGAACTTTTATTCCGCTGTCCCTGCTGTCACCGGGAATTCAGGAGATAGGCGAATACATATGAATATTTATGACACAGTAGTACTAGCTAGCAATCCCCGGTCAAGACCATATTTTTACCGCTTTTCTTGGCTTCATACATAAAAGCGTCCGCCATTTCCATCAAATTATCCACTGTGCATTGCGCGCTCATGCGGGTGACGACGCCCATGCTGAAGGTTACCGGCCACCCATTCTTTTCCATAGCTTTTAAAAGGTGGTCCTGGAGTTTAGTCACCGCCACTATGGCTGCCGCCCTTTCCGTCTCCGGCAAAAGAATAGCGAACTCGTCTCCACCGATCCTGGCGACAATGTCCGTTTTCCGTAATGTCTTCTGAATTGTTTTGGCGGCGGTATGCAGAAGGCGGTCGCCTGAGGCATGACCGAAATTGTCGTTGACATATTTAAAATCATCGATGTCCATAGCGACTATCGTAAGGGGGCGATCATATCTTGTCGAGCGGGCAAATTCAATTTCCGCCTGCTCATAAAAGGCCCGGGAGTTCGAGACCTCTGTCAGGTAGTCAATTCGGGCAAACCCTCTTTCCCGCTGAAGCCCGCTTTTAAGAGTCGAAAAAGAGTAAGCTACTGTCAGCAAGAGGCTGAGCCCCATAATTCCGTTCCAAACCGGAATCGCAGAGTGGGAATAGGCATGGCCCGATATCACATCGGCCAAAAACCATATAAAAGCACAGAATAATGACATCAGTACAGCAGGCTTTCTACCAGCAAATTTCCATGAAATCAACAAAACCGGGAACAGATAGAAAAAGGACAGGTTAATTCCGTTGCCGGTTATTTTATCCAATACCCCTATGGCCAGTGCAAGCAGGACCCCGGCGAACGCGATAACAAGTCCGGAAATTTTATCGAGGAACCCTTTGATTGATTCCATCTTCATATTAACTGCTACTTCGGTTAACTCCGAAATACTCTCAGTTGCGACGTTCAGTTTTTTTAGCATTGTTTTAATAACCGCTATCTGACCAGGTTCTCTTTGGACAGTCCGAAGATCATTTGCGGAAGCGCTGAAATTCTGGAAATCGCTGCCCACGGAATTCATTGCCTGATGGCCGGTTGATTGCATAGTCATTTCATCTCCTTTATTTACAATTATGATTTCGGATATGAAAATGCAAGTCTTGTGCCAAACAGCTCGGATAGAGAAAAATTTATCGAAAAACAGCAACATTCCAACCTTAATATGCAGCCTGCTCTAGCAGGCTGTTAAAAAAACCCGGATTGCACTAAAGACGTCATGCCCGAGGTATTAATCGGGCATCCAATTTGACTTGTTTTTAAATGGATTCCCGCCTGCGCGGGAATGACAGACAAAATCACAATAGAGTTTTTCAACAGTCTGCTAGAGCATATTAGCAATATTTTCGCAACTGTCCGGTTCTGCCAAAGGTTCGTATTTGATTCCAGGAGTTTATTGTTTTTTTCACAGTCGAAGAAATGATGAGATTTTTAAAAGTAGCCGCAATAATGAAGAGAATGGATGCGCCATTTTAATGGCGCCTATTTTCCATCCGGAACTATGCGGACAATGTCAATAAAATGACGAATTGGAAAAGCGAATTGTCAGGGCTTCCCTTTGGAAGGGTACCACACGGCAGAGGATTAAGACCTGGACCTACTCAAGCCGGAGGGCGGTTATCGGGTCTGTGAGCGTAGCGCGCCAAGCCGGATACAGCCCGGAAAAGATACCCACGACAATAGCAAATAACGGAGCTGCAAATAAGGATAAGAGGGGGACGGATACAGGCCAGCCAAAGGTATAGCCGAAAATAAAGGACCCGGCCAGACCGGAAGAAAGGCCGATAAGGCTTCCCAACAGGCTAAGCATAACGGCCTCAAACAGAAACTGCGTTCTTATGGCCGATGCGGTCGCCCCCACCGCCATACGGATTCCTATCTCCCTTGTCCGCTCGGTTACAGTTACAAGCATAACGTTCATTATGCCTATGCCGCCCACAATAAGAGAAATGCACGCGATGCTGACAAGAAATAAATTAAGAGTACGGTTTGCCGCGATCTGGGCCTTTATCATCTCTTCGGGATGGCGGATATTGAAGTCGTCATCCTGACCGGGTTGTATGTGGTGCCTCTCACGTAAAAGCGCGGTAATATTGTCCACCGTCTGCTTTACGGATTCCGGGGACACCGCCGAGCACATAATATCGTCCACCCACATGAAGCCTTTGCCCCTGATTTTTTTCAGAACTGTGGAGTAGGGCATCATAACGGTATCGTCCTGGTCCATCCCCGTTGGCGACTGGCCTTTGGTCTCCAGCACGCCGATTACCCGAAATATCTGATTGCTTATCCTGACATACCTACCGACCGGATCTTCGCCAGGGTTGAAGAGCTGCTGGCTCACTGTCTGGCCCAGCAGGCACACGTTGGCCGCTTTTTCGACATCAGTTTTGGTGAAAGTGGCGCCCTCAGCCAGACCCCATCGCCTGATGGCCAGAAATTCAGGGGCCACTCCACGGTAATGCGTTGTCCAGTTGAGGTCTCCGCAGGAAACGGAAATATTGCCATCCACGTTCGGGGAAACCATCTTGATGTCAGGAACGCCTGTGAGGATGGCCTCGTCATCTGCCAAAGTAAGAGTATTCATGCCATGGCTGCCGGAACGCACACCGTTTATATTCCGTGAGCCAGCCTCTATCCAGATAAAATTCTCGCCAAGACTTTGAAGCTGCTGTTCGGCCCTCCTGGAGCCGGCCGCGCCGACGGCAATCACGCAAACCACCGCGGCGGTGCCGATCCCAATTCCTATTATCGACAAGGCGCTTCTGAGCTTATTTCGCGCGAGGGCACGAACGGATTCACGCACCGGCAAGTTGGGTAAGAAGAGGCGATATAAATTTGCCAAAGCTGATTTCATTATCTGCTCATTAAGTGAAAATATTTAATTTGCACCTCGTAAATTGTATCCCTATCTTCTCCACCCAGTCAAACATGGTCCCAATTTTAAAAGTATAAACCGCCCGGTATAAAAATACTCAATGGGGTAAGATGGAAAAAATGGACACCAAAATCGTATAACATTCCACGATGGAGCTGTCAGGCTGAGTTTTATCGGCGGAAATTAATTTCCTGGATGGCCAGGTCCAGGGCCGATTTCAATTCGTCCAGGTTAAAAGGTTTTTCCAGGTACGCGGCAGGTTGAACGTCCGCGGCCTCTTTTTTTAAATTTTCATTGATGTAACCCGTCATGAAAATTATCGGGGTATTATCCCTTTTCTTTATCGCCCTGGCCGATTCGATTCCGTCGATAGGGCCTTTCAATTTGATGTCCATCATTACAAGGTCCGGTTTTACCGCCTCCGATTTTTTTATCGCGTCCTCTCCGGTGGCGGCCAAATCGCAGACCTCGTAACCCCAAAACTCCAGCAGGTCCGAAAGGCTTGTGCGGACAGATGGCTCGTCATCCACCAGCAGCACTCTTTTTTTTAATTTTTTCGCATCCATCATGAATTTCAGCTTACGTTTTTTTGTAAGCCGCCTGTTCCCCCTTGCCGGAATTTTAATAAAATAAATTCAAATTAAATCTTAAACTTCGAAAGCGCCGGAATTCCAAATATTGATGCGCAAAAAATGCCTTGATGAAAGAGGCCAGAAAGGATTTCCCTCTAT
>JAKAEG010000308.1 GCA_021819985.1 Nitrospirota bacterium
ACTTTCCCTGGACGAAAAAAGGCTTACGGACGTGCTTAGGCTCATGGATAAGGAAGGGGCCTTGGTGAGGATAAATGATTCATTGTATCTGCCTGACTCCGTTTACCAGCGGATGATCTCACTTTTGAAGGAGTTTTTCGCGAAAAAGCCGGAGATGGCGGTCTCTGAGTTCAGGGATGTCCTTGGCACCACCAGGAAATACGCCCTGCCATATCTTGAATACCTGGACTCTCATAAACTGACAATGCGCGTTGGGGATTTACGAAAACCCCTTAAAGGGCTGTAATTCAGTTTAATTCCGCCTTCCGGAACGCCGGGCCTTTGACATTCATCCACCGAACTATTCATTGCGCAGGCCACTGAAAGGTATGGACGCTGGAAAAAATTTGCAATCTCCTGTTAAAATCTACTCTGATTTTTTTTTCGGGGAAGGGGTTTTTGGGAAATGGACCTGAAGGGACAAGTAGCTTTAATAACCGGCGGGGCCCGCGGGATAGGCCGGGCGATTGCTGAAGACCTTGCCGCAAGGGGCGCAAAGGTCGTCATAGGGGATTTAAACCCGGATGACGCCGCCACAACCGCGGACGCCATCAAGGCGGGCGGGGCGGACGCGTGCTCGTATGGGCTTGATGTCTCAAAGGAACAGGATGTGGAGAAGACCTTTGAGTCCATAAAGAGCGATCTGGGCAGGTTGGACATTCTTATAAACAATGCGGGTATCACCAGGGACGGCCTCCTTATGAGGATGAAACCGGAGGACTGGGACCTTGTAATTAACGTGAACCTGCGGAGCGTTTTTCTGTGCAGCAGGGAGGCGGTAAAGATAATGTCCCGCCAGAGATACGGCAGGATAGTAAGCATCGCGTCTGTAGTGGCCTTTATGGGAAATCCCGGGCAGGCAAATTACAGCGCATCGAAGGCGGGCATCGTAGGGCTTACAAAGACCATCGCAAAGGAGTACGCGGGCAGGAGTATCACCGCAAACGCGGTGGCGCCGGGGTTCATAGTCACCGCCATGACAGAGAAATTGCCGGAAGAGGTCAGGAACCAGATGCTGGCTTCCATACCTTCAGGGAAGTTCGGCACACCGCAGGACGTCGCCAGCGCGGTGTCTTTTTTCTGTGCGCCTGAAAACGGTTACGTGACCGGGCAGGTCATACACGTAAACGGCGGGATGTACATGTAGCGCCGCTGTTCCACGCACTGGTTCCCCGGGGGGAAAACCTTTAGACGCGGGAATCTTTGTAAAATGTAAAATAATCGAAAAAAGCATTAAAAGGAGGTAACGCATGGTAGAGCAGAGCGTTAAGGAGATCATTGCAAAACAGCTGGGGGTGGATATTGCCGAGGTAAAACCTGAGGCTTCCTTTGTGGAAGACCTGGGCGCCGACTCCCTTGACACGGTGGAACTTGTAATGGCGTTCGAAGAAGGGTTTAATATAGAGATACCCGATGAGGATGCCGAAAAGATAATGAAGGTGCAGGACGCCGTGGATTACATCAAGCAGAAAAAAGGTGAATGAAAGCTGCGCCCGATGAAACGGAGAGTCGTTGTCACAGGCATTGGTCTTGTTACTCCGCTTGGAATAGGGACGGAGGCTACCTGGAAGGGTCTCATAGAGAGCCGCTCCGGAATCGGGAAAATAACGCAGTTCGATGCCGCTAATTTCCCCACGCAGATAGCGGGCGAGGTCCAGGGGTTCGTCCCCGAGGACTACATCGAGGCAAAAGAAGTAAAAAAGATGGACCGGTTTATCCAGTTTGCGGTGGCCGCCGCGGATTTTGCCGTGGCGGACTCCGGACTGTCCATCAATGCTTCCAATGCGGAGCGGGTGGGTGTTGTTATCGGGGCCGGAATGGGCGGACTGGGCACCATAGAGCGTTATCATCGGACATACCTGGAAAAAGGGCCCAGGCGCATAACCCCGTTTTTTATCCCCATGCTGATAATCAATCTGGCAGCGGGCAGCGTATCCATAAAATTTGGCGCAAAAGGGCCTAATTCCGCCGCCGTGACCGCCTGCGCCACGGGCAGCCATTCGATAGGCGAGGCGTTCAGAATGATACAATACGGAGATGCCGACGCCATGATAGCGGGCGGCACGGAGTCCGTGATCACGCCAATGGCCATCGGCGGCTTTAACGCCATGAAGGCCCTCTCCACAAGAAACGACAGTCCGGCCGAGGCGTCCAGGCCTTTTGATACGGGAAGGGACGGCTTTGTAATGGGCGAAGGAGCAGGCGTTCTGGTGCTTGAGGAACTTGAATCCGCCCGCGGCAGGGGCGCGAGGATCTATGCGGAGCTGGCCGGTTTCGGAATGAGTTCGGACGCGTATCATATAACCTCTCCCGCGCCGGATGGCGACGGCGCTGCCAGGTGCATGGCAAGCTCGTTGAAGGATGCGGGCATTTCTCCCGGGGAAGTGCATTATGTGAACGCCCACGGGACGTCGACAAAACAGGGCGATGAGATAGAAACGGCCGCAATAAAAAAGGTCTTTGGCGCACACGTTGGCAGGCTTGCCGTCAGCTCCACAAAATCGATGACCGGCCACCTGCTTGGCGCGGCTGGCGGCGTGGAGGCGGCGGTCGCTATCCTGAGCATCCATAATTCGGTTATCCCTCCAACTATAAATCTTCACAACCCGGATCCTGAATGCGATCTGGACTACGTCCCGCATAAGGCCAGGCAGCAGCGGGTAGACTGCTCTCTTTCGAACTCCTTTGGGTTCGGAGGGACAAACGCCTGCCTCTTGTTCAAGAGACTTTCCTGATTTGACCACCCCTCATCCGAATCCCGATCCTATAAAAGGGCCTATAAATCCGATAAAGGGGCCGGCAGACAATTTTGATTCAGGCGAAAAGCTGGGATATGTTTTTAAGAACGCGGAACTGCTCAGGCAGGCCCTGACCCACAGGTCATATTCCGGAGGAAAAAAGGGAGGCGTTCCATCCCATAACGAACGGCTTGAATATCTGGGAGATGCCGTACTTGAGCTGGTTTTCTCCGAATATCTCTATCATACAGGTCTTGATGAAGCGCAAATGTCCAGGATAAGGAGCATCATGGTGCGCGGGCAGGAGCTTGCTAAGGCCGCTGACGGCATCGGAGTTGGCTTTTATCTTTTGCTGGGTAAAGGGGAAGTAGGCACGGGCGGAAGGACAAAGCCCTCCATCCTGGCCGGGGCTTTCGAGGCGCTGGTCGGGGCGATTTACCTGGATGGAGGCTACGAAGAGGCCAAAAAGGCCGTCGCCGGTATCTTTTGGGAGCAACTGGAGGCCATTATAAAAAGCGGAGAGTGCCGGGACCCCAAGACAGAACTCCAGGAGCGTTGCCAGCAGATCATGGGCGGCCTGCCGGTCTACAGGCTTTTGAAAGAGGAAGGCAAGGAGCACGAAAAGCTCTTTACGGCCGGGGTCTACATAGCCAGCAAACAGTACGGGCTTGGTAAAGGCAAGACGAAGAAAGAGGCCCAAAGCATGGCCGCCCTCGAAGCCCTGGAAAGACTGAAGCTGGAAGAAAAAGAAAAATGAATTTATAAAAACAAAGAGGGTGGAAAGACAAAAAATTTTGTTTTTGCCATTCCGCCCTCTTTAATCTTTTCCCGCTTTTCCACGGGCAAAGATTTTCGTCAAAGTGGATGCCCGATTACGGTCCTCGGGCATGACGTCTAAAAAGGCTTGTTTTTCATTTG
>JAKAEG010000309.1 GCA_021819985.1 Nitrospirota bacterium
TTCCGAGCTACTCGCCACAGCCGTTATTCCGGACCTGATAAAAAGAGAGCTTGACGGCGCAAAGCACTATTATGAATACAAAGAGCGCTGCATATTTTGCGACATGATAAACGAAGAGCAAAAAGTGGGCGCCCGGATAATCGCTGAAACCAGGTATTTCTTTGCTTTCTGCCCCTATGCTCCCAGGATGCCTTTTGAGTTCTGGATAGCGCCCAAAAGGCATTCCTGCGCATTCGAGGAGATCAGCGAGCCTGAAATTGAGGACCTCTCTTTGCTTTTCCCCGAACTCATCGGCAAGATGTCCCGGGCGCTGAACAGCCCGGCTTACAATTTTTATATTCATACGGCCCCAAACAGGATTCCAAGGAGAAACCTTTGGCACACACTCGGGGACGACTACCACTGGCATATCGAGGTCCTTCCCAGGCTGCGCAGACTTTCCTCGGTGGACCTTGGGGCGGGTTTTCCTCTGATCACCACTTCCCCGGAAGACGCGGCCAAATATATACGGGAGGCGTAAAGAAAGATTTTTAATTTACCCGGACAAGCCGGAATGACATCTTTTGTTTTTTGGAATAAATGAATTAAAAATTAAAAACTGTTTTTAATCTGTTTTTGTTTCTGTGTTCAGGGGAGGCTGAGGATTTGAGGGTTTATCTTTCCGAAGCTGCTTTTATGGACCTTCTGCTTAGTTCGGCCGAGGTCTACAAAAAGGAGTGCCTGGGCTATCTTCTTGGTTACGACCTGGAGGACCGCTTCATCGTGGAGCATGCCTTTAACCTGCAGAGCGCAAACCGCAGGCACCGCGCCGTGGACCTGCGAAAGATCTACCAGAAAAAAATAGAACCCATACTTGAAAAGTTCCATAAGCTCCGTATCGTGGGAGATTACCATTCGCATACCCAGTACGGGGATTTCAAGGGAAGGCCCGTGCCAAGCCCGGAAGACATACAGAGCATGAAGACAAGCCAAGTCTATCTTATCATCGCCATCAACAACAACTCAAAGACAAAGAACTGGGCGGAAAACAAGGACGGCACCATATCGGGCAGCGTGGGCCGTTATTTCTTCAAGGTCGCAGCCTATTACCTGAACGGCGCCGCGGACCCGCGCAAGGCCCGCATCCACTGTCCTTTTCCGCCTGCCCTCGAATAGAGGGAAGTCCCATTTTAAAAAAGTTATAATAAATTAGAAATATCTTTCATTTAAACTTAAAAATGTTTGCCGGAATGAAATTTTTAGAGACCAGAGTGCTCATAGTGGGTGGAGGGCCCGCAGGGGCCACCGCAGCCAGGTCGCTGGCTGAAAACGGCGTCGATTGCATGGTGCTGGAGCGCGATTTGAATCATGCCAAGCCATGCGGCGGGGCCATACCATGCGGGGCCTTTGACGATCTCGATCTCCCCGAAAGCCTGATAAAAAAGAAGATCAGCACCCTCCGGGTGCTGCCCCCCCGAAGCGGCCCGTTCGAGATAGCCTTCGATTCAGGCTATATAGGCATCGTCGACAGAAAGGAATTTGACTCCGGTTTAAGAGATTTGGCCCAAAAACAGGGAGCGATACTGTCCGAGGGCGAATTTTCACGCTTCCTGCCTTCGGAAAACGGGCGCATGGCCTGCGAGATCTATCAGCAGGGGCAGCGTAAAGAGGTCCGCTGCCAGCTTGTCATAGCCGCCGATGGCGTGAATTCACGCGTAAGGACCGCCCTTGGCATGAGGCCAATGTCCAGCCTTCATACCCTCGGCGCGAAGCTGCCTTCCCGGGACCCCGTAAGAGAGGACTGTTGCGAATTTTATTTCGGGCTTTTCGCAAAAGGTGGATACTCATGGGTGTTTCCGGGGGCTTCAAGCGCATCGGCCGGCACCGGAAGCATGGAGCCCGGAATGCTCAGGCCGACATTTGAGCGGCTGATCGCTGAAAAAGGCCTAGATGTTGAGACCGCCCGGAAAAACCTGCGGGGCTACAGGATACCTCTATGGGAGGGACAGCCGCTCGTTAAAGGCCAGGTGCTTTTTGCAGGAGATTCAGCCGGGCTCGTGATGCCTTTCACCTTTGAGGGCATTTATTACGCGATGAAGTCCGGCCAGCTTGCGGCCAGGGCCGTTTTGGAAGGAGATCCGGGGCTTTACAGAAAATTCTGGCGGCAGAGGTTCCGTTCCAGGTTTCTTCTTATGAAGGGCTTATGGAGGGCATTTCTCAGTACCGAAAGAGGTATGGAGACACTCATTTCCGCTTTCAGGGACAAAAGGGTGCAGCAGACGGGAATAAAACTTTGGCTGGACAAAACCGGGGGAAGAGGCAGTCTGGCCTCTTTCATCAATGTACTGAGGAAACGCGTGTTGTTTTGAGTTTTTCGAAATTTTCTCCTTTTTCAAGATTTCTGATCATTTCAGTGCTGCTTCATATCCTGCTTCTTACCGGGCTGTTTTTCACCCTTAAAAACAGGAAAAAACCTCAGGAATCAACAATGGTGGCAACTCTCGTATCGCCCGAGGAGCTAAAACCGCTCCCCAGGATAAAGCCGGTTTTGCCAAAGATTATAAGGCCTAAAACTAAAACTGAAAAATTTAAAAACAGGCGCCTGACAAGGATGATGCGCCTGCCCAGACCTACCCCGGAGGAGCTTAAGAACATGCCCCTCCATGGCATGACAAAAGGCCATCTTGCGCCCAATGTACGAAAAACGGCAAAAACTGAGCCTTCATTTAAAAAAACCGGTCCTCGCTCCGCCATCTCATCCATTAAAGGCAATGGAGGAAAGACGCCGCTCGCAAAAAAAGAAACACCGGTTACTAAAGGGCCCGGCTATTCGGGAAGCCCGGCCATCGGAAGCGGCAGAAAACCGGGTACAAGATTGGTAAAACCGCTCCTGTTTGATCCTGGAGTAATAGGCGAGGTGGCCAGAAACTACGATACTAAGCGGGAAAAGGAGCATTCAGCGAAACCTAGCGCGATAACCTTCGATACGTCGGATGCCAAGTATATCGGCTATATGGAGCGCCTGAAGGAAATAATAGAGAGCATCTGGAAATACCCGCGCCGGGCCGCGGATCAGGGGCTCCAGGGCGACCTGGAAATAAGCTTCACGATAAAAAAGGACGGAGAACTTGCACATGTGGAGGTGGTGCGCACCTCCGGATATCCCATACTGGATGAGGCGGCGGTGCAGGCGCTTAAAGACGCCCATTATTGGCCCCTCCCCGATGCCTGGCACCAAGACAGCTTCACGGTTGACGGGCACTTCTTGTATTCCCTGTCAGGCGGTCCGTCTGTCTGGTAAGTAACGGAGAATACTGTCCTGTCTCGTAAATAGCGTTACTATGTTTGTCATTGACCCGAAAATACCCCTCACCCTAACCCTTTCCCCCATGGGGCGAGGGGACCTTTGAAATTCCTCTTACATTTTCATGCCCAATGTGAGCCAATAGCTCATGTCGATTCCCGCGCAGGCGGGCATCCATTTTTAAAAACGTCAAATTGGATGCCCGATTAAGACATTCGGGCATGACGTCCTCCAGAATTAAGAAAACTTCCTTGGATAGATATGAAAAGGATAAAGACTCACCACGGGAAAACATGCAAAAAGTGAGCGGGATTCTTTACAATAGAAAAAGTGGTGGCCAGTGAGAGAATTGAACTCCCGACACGAGGATTTTCAGTCCTCTGCTCTACCGACTGAGCTAACTGGC
>JAKAEG010000310.1 GCA_021819985.1 Nitrospirota bacterium
ATAGGATGCTCAGACTATTTTGAGACGATTAATATCTCCATTTTATCCCGCTGAATATCGCTTGCCGGTTGATCTTCGGCTTGTACGCCTCGACAAGACGGAACATGCTTTCAAGGACATATTTTTAGGCATGCTACCGCATGGGGCTTGTTTCCGGCCCCCTTTTGTTCTTTAAAAAAACAAAAAAGCTGTTTTAAAGATGCACACCGCCACAGATTACAAAAAAAACTTACCAACGCAACTGTTAGTTGTATTTAAGTATAAGTATCGAAATTGTCCATGTCAATAGAAAATTTATTTTTTTAATTTTTTCAAGATTTCAGACATACGAAATTGCTTTAAACCGGCGGATGGATGAAGGCATATGAAGAGGCCCGGCTACTATATCAAGGGCTCGCCGTTTAAGATCCTGAAGGGGTTCGTTATAAAAAATGCCTTGGCGGCATCCGGGCCGAATTTTTCCGAAATCCTGGCATACGCATGGGACAGGACAGGAGGGCGGCTCCGGGTATCATGGGCATCCGAAGCGACGGCATGGACCAAACCTTTTTTTATCATTTTTAAACAGGCCTTCTGTACCGCGGCGCCAAAAATTCCGGTTATGCTGCCTGCCGTGACCTGGCATACAGCTCCGGCTTTTATAAGCCTTTGGGCAATTGAGATATTTTCGATCATGGCAATATTTCTTTCCGGGTGCGTAATCACGGCAGTAACGCCGTTTACCCGCAGACCGGCTATGATCTTTTCAATTTCGGCAAGAGGCGGAAGCACATACTCCGGGAGTTCCAAAAGCAGATAGTTCTTATCGTTTATCAGGGGCAGTATACCTTTGCGGACGTCCTCTAACATATCTCTTTTTAAATGGATGTCTGCTCCCGGATAAAGGAATATCCCGTTTGCGCCGCCATTGATATTTCTGATCGCATCGGCTATGGCCTGCCTGGAATTTTCGTATACACCGGTTTTAATATGCGGAGACGCGACTATGTGCCCGATCCCGTCTTGTCTGGCGATCCTGAGCATTTCAAGGGTCTGTGCCATGTCCTGCGGGCCGTCATCAAGCCCCGGCAGTATATGGCAATGTATGTCAACAAATCCGTTTCCCATTTTCGCCCGCTCCTATAAAAAATCCGATTCTGTACAGCTGCCGTCTTCAGCATTAAGCCGTGCAACCGCAAAACCCAGAACCGCCGCAAAAGTGATCGCATTTGAAGGAATGTGCAGATTAAAATCAAAAAAACTATGGACCAGCATATAGGTCACGGAGGCAATCAGCCCGGCCGTTAAGAATGAACCCTTCCGCTGTTTGTAGTAATTATATACGCCCCTGGCACAGGACGCAAAAAAAATTACGACAAAAAAAAGACCCGGCAGACCTGTTTCCACGGTCAGGTATATATAATCGTTATGGGCGAAATCGAACGAATTGTGTGCGCACCGGCAGCCTTGCTGTTATAATATGTCCGTTTTTCAGGAGCAGCATAATTGCCCGCGTTCGGAAGCGCCCTGCAAAGAATTTAATTTGCAATCTGTTTTTTGCTTTTAAACGGGCTGGCTTCTTTTGTTCCATGAAAAAATAAAATTTCTTTTTCCCGGAGTAAAATTTATTTATGCCCGAAAAAAAAGACGTCCCCCAGGAAATAAAGGACGAAATAGAGTCGCTGGTAAAAGAGGTCAATGACCATAATTACCGGTATTACGTACTTGATTCCCCGGTCATCACGGACGAGGATTATGACAAGCTCTATCGCCGCCTGATACAGCTGGAAGAAAAATACGGTTATATCCTTCCTGAATCTCCAACAAAGCGGGTGGGTGCGGCCCCCCTGGAGAAATTCGCAAAAATAAGGCACGCCGTCCCCATGCTTTCCCTGGACAACGCCTTTTCCCATGACGAGATGCGGGAATTCGACCGCAGGATAAAAAAACTCCTGAACAGGAAAGAGGATATCGAATACACCGTGGAGCCCAAATACGATGGGCTCGCCATGGAACTAACTTACGAAAACGGTTTTCTCGTTCGGGCATCCACAAGAGGGGACGGCTATGAAGGTGAGGATGTAACGCGGAATATAAAGACCATCAGATCGGTCCCGATAAAGATCGAAGAAGACGGCGTTGTGCCAGAGCTGATGGACCTACGGGGCGAGGTCTACATGGAAATCGGGGAGTTCAAAAAGCTGAACCGCCGGAGGGAGGCCGCCGGAGAACCCCCTTTTGCAAACCCGCGAAACGCCGCGGCTGGCAGCGTGAGACAGCTGGACCCATCCATTACGGCCTCAAGGAGACTGTTTCTTGCCTGCTACGGAATGGGCGTTATAAAAGGCGTGGAATTCAGGGACCACTCTGGATTCATGGAATGGCTCAGAAAAAAAAGGTTCCCCGTACCCGCGACATTTGAAAAGGCCGTTGGCATAGAGCGTGTGCTTGAGGCGGTTGGGCGCATAGAACAGAAGCGCGAGAGCTTCGCTTTTGAAACGGACGGGGCGGTTATCAAGGTAAACGATTTCGGTCTGCAACAGACACTTGGGTCAAAAACAAGGGAGCCGCGCTGGGCCATCGCCTACAAGTTCGCGGCACACCAGGCCTCCACAAAAATAAAGGACATAAGGGGCAGCGTCGGGCGGACCGGGGTAATCACGCCCTATGCCGTTTTCGAGCCTGTGAGGATAGGCGGCGTCACGGTCACCAAATCAACCTTGCACAATTGGGACGAGATAAAGAGAAAGGACATAAGGATAGGAGATACGGCCGTAGTCGAGAGGGCCGGCGACGTAATCCCTCATGTTCTGATGGTAATAAAAGAGAAGCGGACCGGAGCGGAAAAAACGGTCCCTGTACCCAAACATTGCCCTGTTTGCGAAGGAGCTGTGGTGAGGGAGGAAGGCGAGGTGGCAGTAAGATGCGTGTCCCTCTCCTGCCCCGCCCAGCTGCAGGAGAAGATAATACATTTTGGCGGAAGAAACGGGATGGAGATAGAAGGGTTTGGCGAGAAAAATGTGGCGCTCCTTTATTCGAAGGGCCTCATCAAAAATTTCGAGGACATATACAGGTTAAAAAAAGAGGACTTCCTCAATTTACCCAGGTTCGCCGAAAAATCCGCCTCCAATATGATTAACTCCATAGAGCGGAGCAAGACGCCCACCCTTGCCAGGTTTATCTATTCTCTTGGCATAATGCATGTGGGCGAGTACGCGGCAAGGCTGCTTGCCAAGAACTTTGCGCGCATTTCTGACCTGTACCACATAAAACCTGAAAAACTCAGCGCCATAAAACATCTTGGAGACAAGACCGCAAATTCCCTTACCGTCTTCTTTGGAGATGAAAAGAACATAAAGACGCTTGAAACGCTCGAAGCGGAGAGCCTGAGAATACAAAACCCGGACTTCACCGCGGCCCGGAAAAAACTTCCCCTGGAAGGCATGAATTTCGTGATCACAGGCACTCTGCCCAGGCCCCGAAAAGAAGTGGAAGATATGATAGAGGCGGACGGGGGGCATGCCTCATCCGCCATCTCCGGCAATACGGATTACCTTATAGCCGGAGAAAAACCCGGCTCCAAACTCGACAAGGCAAAAGAACTTGGCGTGAAGACCATCTCCTACGAGGAATTTTTGAAGCTGATGAAGAGCAGGTCCGGAAACCCGTCGCTGTTCTAAGAGGTTGTTGAAAACAACTATTGTGA
>JAKAEG010000018.1 GCA_021819985.1 Nitrospirota bacterium
CTGGTTCTTGTTGTGCTCAAGAATATAATCGTGGGCGGCTATCAGGAACCCGCCGGTACCGCAGGCAGGATCTGAAATGGTTTCTCCTGGTTTAGGGGCGATACAGTCCACCATGGCCCTGATCAGCGGGCGAGGCGTAAAATACTGCCCTGCCCCGGTCTTGACGTCCTGCGCATTCTTTTCCAGGAGCCCTTCGTAGGCGTCCCCCTTCACATCCGCGCTCATTGAAGACCAGTTTTCCTTATCGATAAGATCGACAATGAGGCGTCTGAGCTTCGCCGGGTCCTGAAATTTGTTCTGGGCCTTGCCGAAGATGAGGCCCAGTAGCCCCTTTTCCTGCCCTAACTTTTCGAGGATATGCCTGTAATGATCGAAAAGATCGTCACCATCTTTCTTTAACAGAGAAGGCCAGCTATAGGAGGCCGGAACAGGGTTTTCCTGCTTGTAGGGCGGCTTTGACCTTTCATCGGCCATCTTGAGGAAGAGCAGATATGTAAGCTGTTCCACATAATCCCCGTAGCTCATGCCATCGTCCCGGAGGACGTTACAGTAGTTCCAGAGTTTTTGAACGATTGAGGCCGGTGTCATTTATATCCTCTCCTGTTATAATATACATATGAAAAACAAGTCCTTACTAAAGACTAATCCCTATCTAAAGAATCCCGAAAAACGCCAGGAGATTATTGAAACTTTTGTCGTTTCTTCCTCCGCGATTGAAGGCATGCGCTCGGCCGCCGAGAAAGCTTTCATTAAGCCTTCCGATGTCCGCCACCTAGTGTCCGTCTCGTCCTCGAAAGCACGTCGTTAAAAACCAGTTTCATCGGTTCGTAGTCCTGATCAGCACCAGCTTGCACTGCGGCAAAGTATGCTTTTTTCTTTTTTCCGCGAATTCCCGAGAAATCCAAACCCGGCAACCCTGCCTGAAATGCCATTAACACAGCCAGCAGTCTACCGGATCTTCCATTACCTTCGCGGAAAGGATGAATTAGCATTAGTTCAGCATGGACGACCGCCAACGCTGTAATAATTTCATTATCGTTTTCAAAAAGGCAAGGGGTATATTTATGCAGAGCGCCTTTTTCCAGCTCCTGCATCAGTTTCGGGATATGCCGCGCCGCCGCGAATGGGAACCCCTCTTTTGATATGTTCACCTGACGGTATTGCCCTGCCCAGGCATAGATGTCTCCTAACCAGACCTTATGTATGTTGCAGATGTCCGCTGCGGTAAAACGGTGGTCTTTTTCAAATCTGGCAGCAAGAAGGGGCACTGAAAGGGCATACCACTCGGCCTCTATTATATCCATCTCACGCCTGCTTGTAATATGTAAAATGTTTTTGAGCACACGCCCGCGTGAGCCCGGTTCGAACTGGTCTTCGGTGAGGTGGGAGGTCTGATAGCGTGGTGATTTCTTCACCGTGTGCCTCAGATATTAGGGCGAACTGGCCGTTCGCCTCTACAAAAAGGATTTTCAGAATCGGTTTGCCATTGCAAAGGATTGGTTGCAATATATTCCCTTATCCCGTCCAGTTCGGCATCTGTTCTAATGATTCTTTCGTAATAATTACGTTGCCAAACCGGGATGCCGGGGGTATAGCGAATGCGGTTCATGCGCCGTGACGAAAACGTTTTGAATGCCCGGACAATTTCTGTCAAACCGCGTCGTTTCGTAGGGGCGGGTTTTAAACCCGCCCGTTCCGTTAAAATGATGATGCCATGAACGTGGTTGGGCATAACCGCGAATTCATCCAGTTGCACATGATGATAATGGTTGGGCAGGTCGTCCCAACATTTCAATACGATTTCACCGTGTCCATTTAATAACATTTCGCTATTCCTGATTTCCCCGAACAAGCATTCTCTTTCCCAAGCGCAAATTGTGACAAAATACGCCCCTGCCCGTGAATAATCATAATCCTTCAGGCGGATCGCCCTGCGATGATGAATTTCAGGCGATGTGGGCCGTTAACCGGGCGGGTTTAAAACCCGCCCCTACGAAACGGCGCGGGCTGATGGAATTCGTGCATGACATTTAATCCGAAAACGTCTTTAAAAGGGCAGGTTTGAAACCTGCCCCTACGTTTAACGTGACAATTTCATCACAATTTTTCATTAACGATTGCGTCCATTAAAACCGCCCGAAAAAGCTTTCTGCAAAATCGACTGGCGTAGGCGTTCAACGCGTTTAAGGTTGATTTCAATAACTTTTTCGATTTCGTCAATAACAGAGCAATAGTTTTCGATTTCTTCAGCGATTTTCTCTTGCTCTGCATCGGGAGGAAAAGGGACTGAGAGAGCTTGCAATTTTGAACCGTTGACATTTGCTTGTCCTACCTGTTGCGAGACTACCGACTTGATCCATCTTCGGCCAGCATTGGAATTTATGTAATAGCTTACAAAATTAGATCTTGCACTATTATCGAACTGCACTCTTATAAGATAAGAGGCAAATGAACACGGCTTGGGCATGTCCTTATAGACGGCAGTTTTCCCAACAAGTTCTGGACTGTTGGTTCGATTAAATAAAAGGTCAGATTCTTTAAGTAAGAGTTCAGGAAATTCGGAATGATTTTTAGGTAAATATTTGAGATCATCCAATTTAAGTCGGCCTTCAAAAATATTGCCCATTCTTATAATAGGGATGCCGTCTTGATCTTCATTTGTTTTCGCGGATGAGCCATATTGCACTTTGATAGCAACCTGCTCGATTGTCGCCCACACCCATCCTTCCGGCAAATCGGGCAAATTCGAAGTGTCCGGCGCGGCGGGTTCTTTATATTTCTTTCCTGGATGCTCCTCTTCCCATTTCTTTTTCCTCTCGGCAAGGATGCGTTTCAATAATTCGCTTGCGGGCTCCACGTCAGGATGTTCTTTGCGCCATTCTTCCGTCAGCTTCCCTTCGACAGCGGCCTTGAGGACGGCGGCTTTATAACGCTTGAGATTGGCCTTAGCGCGCTTCAGGCCGGCGACAGCTTCATCCAATCGAGAAAATTGTTTTTCGATTTCTTGCACTATAGCTTTCTGCTGTTCTAGTGGAGCAAAGGGGAAAGGCAATTCGCGCAGAGTTTCAAGCCGAATACCTTTGACGGTTGTCCCAGAACCCATATTTTCCAAATAATCAGCAATCGACATAATCCAATATTCAAGATATCCCTTATCAATTTCAGGAGAGGCAATTAAGGCTTTTAAATCCTGATTTATAGCCGAAGCAAATGGAACACGAATTACCTTACCTAGACCAATTCGTGTTGCAATAATGACGGTATCTTTTGGAATAATATTTGTAGCACTTTTATTAACAGCATCTTCTGAAATATGGTCAACCGAATCAGTGGGCCGTCGGGTTCGCATATCTTTAACTGTGAACCATGGGATAGAACCGTTCCAGAATTTGGGATTTGATTTTGAAGGTGTACCGCCTCCTATGATATCTGTCAACACCTCCCTGAGTGGCACAATCTTCCAATTATCAGGTAATTTTTTTTTGCTATGAAAAGATTGCGCTATCACGCCGCCAGCACCCCATTCATATCTTCCATCACCTCATCGAGCCCATCCCCAAACACCTGGTGCGCCTTTCCGATTCCGCCTTCCTGGGCAAATGGCGCATAATCAAAATCATCCGCTTCTATGCTCAGGTTGGCGGCGATATGGTCCTTTATCATAGAGAGCCAGTGTTTCTGTTCCTCAGTGAATTTTTTGCCGCTGTTTTCCTGCTGGGCAAGCCAGGCGTTAAAATTGGCATCCACTTTTTCCGGGAATGGGACAAGCTCGTTTTCCTGATGTATCGCAAAGCGCACAAGGGATACTATATCCGAAAGAATGTGCTGGGCGCTTGCCCCCCGTACCCTGGATTTTTCGAGCGCCGCATATGCATTCCAGAGGCCGTCAACACTCAATTGATAAGGCGGCCGCTTGATATTATCTGAAAGGTCTTTTATCTGTTCATAGCGAAGCCTTTGTTTGTAAGGCCTGCTGTAAAGGACTTGCAGGGCAGTTATCTCGTCCTTGTTGTACTTTATGAACTGCTCAAAAGACTGCACCATGCCCTTTGCCTTCTCCAGCGCCTGCGCGCTGAAATTCGCGGCTATCACCTCGTCCTTGCTTACCGTGTCTATTATCTGCTCGGTGGCCCGGTGGAGGTCGAGAATTTTGAGGCGCAATTCAGCATTATTGAAAGACTTAACCTCCTCAATAATCAGCTTTTTTGCCGCTTTCTCTATCTGGTCGGGCAAAGGCTCCGCCGTGCCGGGATTGTCCTTTTTAGCCTGCTCGATATGCAAATCGGGGTCGAGCGAACGCAAAAGACCGCCGGTCAATTCCTTAAGGCCCTTTCCTCCCGACAGTTTTGAAAGTTCGGCTTTATCTTCTTCTGTAATCTTGCCTTCCAGACGGGCAAGGCGACCAGCGATTGAGGATATGACATCTTTTTCGGTATTCCCAAGGGCTACCGCCTGGAGGAGCTTTTCAAGGGAAACGGAGCGCTTCCGCTCCATCGGCCGGGAGTCTGTCTTTACTGCCTCACAGATGCCCACGGCATCAACTATAACAAAATGGTCTTTCCCCTTCGCGTCAGGAGTAACCGATTGGAGGTCATCATCTTTGATTACACGAATCCCTCTGCCTTTCATCTGCTCGAAATAAGACCGCGACTTCACGGAGCGTAGAAACATGACTATTTCAAGAGGTTTTATGTCCGTTCCGGTCGCTATCATGTCCACCGTGACCGCAATACGAGGGAAGTAATCGTTCCGGAAAGATTTGATCAGCTCATCAGGCTTTACGCCAGTCGTCTTGTATGTGATCTTCTGGGCGAAATCGTTGCCCTTTCCGAATTCTTCCCGTACTATGCGGACGATGTCCTCGGCATGGGAATCGTCCTTGGCGAAGATGAGAGTCTTGGGCACTTCGGTGCGGCCCGGGTATATCTCGGTAAAGAGCTTTTCCTTAAAAGTCTTTATTACCGTGCGGATCTGGTCAACGGCTACAATGTCCCTGTCGATCTGCTGCCCTGTATAAGTCAGGTCCTCATCAAGCTGTTCCCATCGGACGGCGCGGGTTTCCCTGTCGCGCTTGTCCACATAAAAGCCTGCATCCACAATAGAGCCGCTTTGGGTAATCTTTGTGTGTATCTCGTAAACATCATAATTTACGTTCACCCCATCGGCCACGGCCTGCTCATGAGGATATTCCATTACAAGGTTCTGGTTAAAAAAACCGAAGGTCTGTTTGTTTGGCGTTGCGGTGAGTCCTATTATAAAGGCGTCAAAGTATTCGAGCACCTGCCGCCACAGGCCGTAAATCGAGCGATGACATTCGTCCGTGACAATGATATCGAAGGTCTCGGGCGGGACCAGGGGGTTATATTCAACCGGGGGAGGCCCCTTGAAAAGGCTTTCGAGGCCCCCTGCGGAGTGCTCATCGACCTCTTCATCCAGTTCTTCGCCTTTGAGAATGGAATATAGCCGCTGAATCGTGGAGATGCAAGCGCGGGCGGTTGTGTCTATCTTGTTGGACTTTAGCTGCTGAACGATGTACTCCTCTGTAAATTTATATGGACTGTAAGGGGATTGGAACTGATCGAATTCCTTTTTTGTCTGGCGGCCCAGATTGGCCCGGTCCACAAGAAAGAGGACCCGTTTTGCACCTCCGAATTTTATGAGCCGGTAAATGAAATTGACGGCGGTGAAGGTCTTGCCGCTTCCCGTTGCCATCTGGATGAGGGCGCGGGGGCGGTTTTCGGCCAGGGATTTTTCAAGATTCCTGATGGCCTTGATCTGGGCGGGCCATAGTCCTTCTTCGATTAAGGAAGGTATTTGGGTAAGGCGTTGTCGAAGAGATGCAGACTCGTCATATCCTTGTTGTCCCTCCCTCGCTCCAAAAACTTTGCTGGAAGAGTTCATCTGGCCGGGGTCAGCGCTGTCCTCTCCTAACTTCAGCCATTCCGCCAGAGTTTCCGGCCTATGAAAAGAAAAGACATTTCTTGAGCAGGGCACGGGATCAAGTCCGTTTGTAAACCGGGTCTCAACCCCTGTGGACTGATAACAGAAAGGAAGCGGACGATGCCAGGCGGGAAGCTCGTCTGGAAGCCCGCTTTTATACTTATCGGACTGGATTTCTACCCCAGTCAGGGTGGTCCCCGCCTTTTTTGCCTCGATCACTCCAGAGGCCTTTCCATCTATATAAAGTAGATAATCGGCAAAGCCATGTCCTTTTTTGAGGGGAAATTCACGGATTGCGACTCCTGGACCGGCGTTAATATTTACATGGTCCATATCCTGAACAGCCCAGCCAGCCTGTTCGAGCATTTTGTCTATTATTTCGCGGGCCTTATCTTCGGGTGAGTTTCCCATTTTTCTCCAATTTTGCCTTAAATATTAATGCCTTTTGATAGGATTTTGCAAACTATTCAAAAGGGCTTAAGCGAGAACCCTTAAGGAAAACTTCTAAAAAGAAAATCCAGAGAATTTTCTCGGCGGTGGCGAAATTGAACGGACCTATAAGTTTAAAAACCATTGATAAGAAATGAGTATCCCGTAAGAGCCACAGAATTGAGAAGTTTGCTTTTCATCCCTGCGGCTTCGAAAGCGCCATATCTTTGGGATGCTCCCGAAAATTCAAAAATTTTTTTAGTGTCATCGATCCCCCAAAGCCCGCCTCCGATAACGGCCCACTCCCCACTATGGAGCGTGAAGAAATCCTTTTTGCTATTGTATGATCCTTCAATACCTTTTAAGGCGCAAAAGCGTTCAACTATATTTGCATGGTAAACCGACAGCTCCTTGGGAGAAAGGACCAAATACTCATCCCCACTCGCATCATCAAATATTTGGACAAATTTCCCGCTGCGCCTTCCCGGCATTTCAATTTTTTTAATTGTTCTGAAATATAGGTCAGAGTAATCTATGAAGAAGAAATTCATCTAAGTTCTTTCTCCTCTTTTCATCTTCCAGCCCCTATTTTTTTGATTTTTTTGCGCGGAGAATTCTTTTTTATAAGGTCCTCGATGGCCTCTTCCAGCAAATCGGAAACCGGCCTTTCGCTTTCCACGGCCAGAAACCTGAGTTTTTTCATTATTTCAGGCATCAGTCTCACTGAATAAGTCCTTCTCTCGCCCACTTTTTCACCCCCGCTATTTTAATTTTATACATTATTACTCCAATTAATTAAATAAAGCAAAAAAAATCAAAAAAGTTAAAAAAGTTCGCCAGTCGACCTTGCTTTTTCTCAATGAGAGCCGTATATATAGGCAGAAGGTATAAAAGAATTAAATAAATAAAGTAGTAAAGAAATATCGAAGGAGGACATATGTATATCAAGGAAGTCGATTTTAAGTATTTGGAGGGGCTCTACAGGCGCCTGGATGCGGAGGAGATGGAAAAGTTCTTGAAAGCATTGCTTAAGGCAGGCAGCTTGAGGTCAGGGGAAGAGGCTATCAGCAGGATCAAGGTGGTGAGAGGCGACTTTTTCGATACTCAGGCTGTTGGGCCGGAGGAAATGATAACGCGGACAATGGTCAAAAAAGCCTACAAAGAGGCCAAAGGAGGGTTAGAGTGACTTAATAAAATCACTGATTTGCTGTTTAGGAAGTGGGGCGGAACTAGTATCAACAACGATACAGGAGGTCAAAATGAGTTATTTAATCTTTGGTTGGATCATAGCCGTATATCTCGGACTGGTGTATTCTTCCCTTCCGGCGTTGCCCTCTGTGTGCATGAAAATGGCGGAGCGTAATCCCCAGCTCGTAAACAAGAGGTGGGAAAGAGTGCTCTGGCTGCTCAGCAGCTTCTTTTTCATACCATACATGATATTGGCAGGGACTCCTTCTTTTGTTGCCGGGGAGGTCAGGTGGTTTCTTTCCTCGGGGCAGGGTAAGGGGGAGTAATGAGAAGGGCATTTGTGATAGATACTGGGGCGCTGCTATACGAGCCTGACCTGATTTATAAGATGAATCTTAACGACACGGTGGTGATCCCCACGGCCGTGATCAAAGAGCTGGACATCTGCAAAAGCAGCACGGTCGAACTGGAGGCCAGGGCGGCAAGAGATGTCGCAAGGACGCTCGATCAACTCGGGTCTTATCTTGATCTCGCAAAAGGTGGACAACTACAAACAGGGACAATACTTCGTACCTTTACCAGGTACAAAAAAATAAAGGATCTTGGCAACGACATAGATAACCGCGTCGTTGGGACCGCCTTAGAGCTGAAGGGCGAATTCAATTATGTGGCCATTGTGAGCACGGACGAAAAAATGAGGGCCGCTGCAAGGGCACATGGGCTCAAGGCTAAAAATTATCCTTTTAGCCTTACTAAGGATAAGGTTACGACTCCTGCATGTGCACCTAAAAAAGCGCAGCCTTCAATGGCGATGAGGTCGGAAGGCTTCCTGGGAAGGGTAATTCGTCTTATCAAGGCGGTCTTTTCAGTGGATGGAGGCCGCCGCCCTGTAAGCAGAAAAGGAGGGAATAGATCATGACCAAGCCCAAAAAAAAGGTAAAGGCCATGAGGAGGAGCCCAAAGGTGAAGCCCCGGGAGAAGAAGACATATCTCGATATTACCGATGATATCGACTCCCAGATGGTCTATCTGCTGGAGATAGCCGGTCTCCTGCGTTTTCTGTTTGAGGGCAAAACTACGGCAAAAATCCCGCTTTCAAATGTACTTAATGACCTATATGACCGGCTGGAATGGCTGAAAGGGTCAATAGAGGAGCTAAAGGGTTTCTGCCGCGAATGAGGCTAAGGGATAACAAACACAAAGGATAAAAACCAATTTATAGAGGAGGACATGGATATGGGAAAAAGGATATATGTATTGGATACAAGCGCGTTACTGGCCTATCCGGATCTGATGTTCCGTCTGGAGGGAGACTGTGAGATTGTCATCCCAAGGGCGGCGGTTCGGGAACTGGACGGTCTTAAGCGCAGCAAACATCTGATGATAGTCAACGCCGCGGAGACGGTCCTGAACACCTTGCATTTTTATGGGGGACAGTTGAATACCGGAGCGGAGCTGCTAACCGGGGCCACCCTCAGGACCTGTACGGAATACGAGCCGCTGGATGACCTGGCGAGCGAAGCCGACAACGAGATCGTAGGGGCCGCCATTAGGCTGCATGGTGAAACCGGGGGCGAGGTCATTGTGCTAAGCACTGATATAAACATGCGAAACGTGGCCAGGGTGTATGGCCTGACGGCAAAACTGCCTTATTTCGAAGGCAATATGGCGGCATGAAACGGTGGAACGGGAGAGGGTTCCCCTGGGGAGTTCAGTTGATGACCGGGAAATGTCAATTACTAAAAATGGTGGGTCCGGTTTCCGGGCCCACGAACGTAAATAAAGGAGATCACTAATGAGGACTAATACGGGATGGGGAGCCATACTTTTCATGTGGATCATAATGTCTGGTCTTTTTGCTTTTTGGCTTTTATCAAACGTCATCCTTGGGGTCATAGCCGGGGGTGTTCTGGGATGGCTTTTCTCTCTGATGTTCCTGGGCCGATGGATTGTCGAGGGCCTGAGGGCCTTCAGACTCAATATGCCAATCGACAATCTCTATCAGGTAGGGGCCGCAGCAGGATTTTTATCGGGCTTTTTTAAATTCTCGATAAAATCCCCCTCCTGGAATTTCACGGGCAAGGAGGGCACTAAATATGTTTGATTCCATGGCCTATGCAAAAAAGCTAAAGGCTGTTGGTGTGCCCGAAAAGCATGCGGAAGCATATGCTGAGGTCCTCGCTGATTTTGCTTCGGACCTCATCCTGAGGCGGTTAGCGGATATTCTCGATGAAATCAAAACGATCAGAGCGTATCTGGAGGCGAGACTGAAATGATCGGTTCCCACCCATATGCGAGGGGGCAAGAGGCTTATGGATTATAGGATTTGGGCGGTTCTGGGTCTTCTCCTGATTATCGCCGAGCTTCATACGCTCACCTTTGTCCTGGTATTTATAGGGGCGGCGGCTATGGCAACAGCGATTACAACCGGGATTGGACTCACCACTGGATCTGAGAGCCAGTTTGCACTCTTCTCGGTCGTATCTCTTGCCTTGATTTTTATCCTTCGGGGCAGGATACGGCCGAGACTGACAAAGGGCCGGGTCTCGCCTGATTACCTTGGCCAAAGGGTCATGGTGGTAAAGCCAATACCTCCAGGAGGCGAAGGGAGTGTCTTTTACCGCGGAGCGGAATGGATCGCATACAGCAAGGACATGCATGTAATTGAAGCTGGCTCCATGGTCGAAATCGTGGGCACGGATGGCATCAGGCTCTGTGTCCGCCAGTTTCCGGAGCAGAAAAATGGACCTTAATCAAGGAGGGTATATAAATGTTCTATGTTTTTCTGGCATTAGCCATACTGACAGCGGCTTTTTTTGCCTCATCCATTAAAACTGTGCCCCAGCAGAGCGCCTTTGTAGTGGAAAGGCTGGGCAGGTATTACGAGGTGCTTAATGCCGGCATCAACCTTATCCTCCCGTTACTAGACAGGGTGGCCTACAGGCATTCCATCAAGGAGACGGCGCACGAGATTCCAGAACAGATATGTATTACCAAGGACAACGTGCAGGTGGCGGTCGACGGAGTTCTGTTTATCCAGGTCATCGACCCCAGGGCGGCCTCTTATGGGCGGACTACACGTTTGCCATTACCCAGCTGGCCCAGACCACTATGCGCAGTGAGATCGGCAAAATAGACCTGGACCGCACATTTGAAGAGAGGACGCATATTAACAACGCGGTGGTGACGGCTGTGGATGAGGTTGCCAGGGCCTGGGGTGTCAAAATCCTCAGGTACGAGATTAAAAACATCACCCCTCCGGAAAACGTGCTTCAAGCCATGGCCCTACAGATGCAGGCAGAGCGGGAAAAAAGGGCCATGATCTTACAGGCCGAGGGTCAGAAACAATCGGTAATCAATACGGCTGAGGGCGAGAAGATGAGACAGATTAATGTGGCGGATGGCGAGGCCTCGGCCATCAGGGCTGTAGCCCAGGCGACGGCGGATGCTCTGAAGAAAGTCGGAGAGGCCATACGGACCGGCGGAATAGAAGCGGTACAACTAAGGGTGGCCGAGGAACTTGTGAGCCAGTTTGGCAATTTGGCCAAGAGCACAAATACGATGATACTGCCCGCCAACTTTGGTGATATTTCATCGATGCTGGCCACCGCCATGGCGGTTATTAAAAAAGCGAGTTAAGGGGGGGGAACATGTACGATGTCAGAAACGTTTTTGGGATCAAAAGAGCAAAGATTGATTTTCACGAAGAAATTTTAAATGGGTTCCCTTTTTCATGGGCGAGGTCGGTGCAGAGACATCTTGATATGTCGGACAAGGATCTCGCAAATTTTATGTGTATCAGCATAAGCACTTTTCGTCGAATCAAAAGGGAAAAAAGGAAATTCTCGCGTAAGGCAAGCGATCGACTCTACCGTTTAGCCGCATTATTTGCGTGGGCTGTAGATGTCCTCCATAGTAAGGAAGACGCGAGGAAATGGCTTACCAGCCCACATCCTTTGTTAAACGGACGGATACCAATTGAACTAGCGGAAACAGACCCGGGAAAAATTCTGGTGGAAAATATTTTACAGCAGGATAAGGCATGGCATTCCTTTGTAAAAATTCGCTGCTTTAAGAGGAAGATATGAAACGAAAAAATACATTAGAGGGCAATAAATCCGATCCGCATAGTCTGGAGGGGAGATTAGCACTTACAAAAATAGTTATGAAGCTTTTTGACCTATGGGAACTTGGTGTTGAAGACCAGTTAGCATGTCTTGGATTGTTCACTGGATCGCGCAGAACGTTAGACAGGTACCGGAAAGGAGCACCATTTGCTAATCATCGTGATCTAATGGACAGGGTCGGCAACCTTTTAGCGATTCATCAGTCACTGCGCATTCTATATTCTCATAACCGGGAAATCGTCTACCGATGGATGACCACGCCGAACTTGGCTTTTGATGGGCTCCGCCCAATAGATACCGTACGCGAGAAAGGATTTTTAGGTCTTCTACAGGTAAGGAATTATCTGGAGTTCGAGCGCGAGAGATGAAAATCGGCATTGAAATAATTTTTATCAGGAGGATAAATGAGATATGGTCCATTACTTATAATCTGTGGCGGCATTCTATTAATGGCTGCTTTCGGTCTTTTCGTTTCTATCCAGGATGAGCGACGGGCTAAAAAATATGAGGAAGAACGGAGAAAAGAAAAATTGGAAATGATCGCTGATGCCCTGAAATTACTTGCCCGTAAGGATAAAAGAGTCAAAGAGGCCCTGATGCAAGTTGGGTTCTTCAGAAAAAAGAATTATTAGACTCTCTTTTTAACGAATAATAGCCCTCATGATCTTATATATAAGATTCAGCTTTTCGGGGTCGGCCTCGTTCAGGAGGGCTATTATTTCCCTTTTGGGATTTTGTTTTGGCGGGGCGAATTCAAAGAAATCCTTAAGCTCGCAGCCCAACATTTCTGTTATTTTCTCAAGGGTGTCCATGGAGGGATAACTGTTTCCGACCTCGATTCTGCTTAAGTGTTTGAAATCTATATCGACTTTTTCGGCAAGCTGCATCTGGGAAAAACCGCGAGCACGTCTTAATTCCTTGATTCTCGCCCCAAGCAGTTTCCTTGTATTTTCCATAATCCCTCCCGTTTGCTGACATATTCAGCCTTTTGGGCAGGCATTTGAAACAACATGAAAAGAAGAAAAAACTTGACAAAATCATCATAATTTGTAGAATACTCAACTTTAGATGTAGAAAAAGAAGTATTTATCCCTTTTTAAATTAGAATGAATCCTAAGCGGAGAAAAGCGTCTTTAAGCAGTGAATATTATGAAGAATTTTGCTTTTTCAAGCCTGATATTTATAACAATTGTGCTGCTCGGCGCCCACCAGAGTTTAGCCCAGAGTTGGGACCCTGGTTCCGGCAATATCGGGGTAACCCTGCTGGCTGGCTATGAATGGAACTATTTTAATCTTTCAGCCGAAAATCCCAATGTCACCCTTACGTCGGGCACCCTTAACGGGTTTTATGGAGAGGTCAGGGGTGAGACCGAGGACTTATGGTCAAGGCTTACAGCGGATTATTCTACCGGTAATCCGGCATTTTCAGAGGCGGCCATCTTTTTCAATCCGGACTTGCCGAGATCCTTAAGCCAAAAGATTTTAAATATCGAGGGGGATCTTGGCGTGAAGGTGGCCGATTTGGACTGGCCCATGCCTTCGACACTCACTTTGTATGGCGGTCTTGCTTATAGGGATTATAAATATAGCATTCCCATGGGCAGTATTGATTTCAGCTGGTATTATGGCGCATTAGGTTTCAATTATATAGGCCGGCTGAAAAGGATGACCCTAGGTGTAGACGGAGCCCTTCAATTGCCTTTTTCATCGTCTCTCGAAGATAACTCCGAGACATCGGGCACTGGCAGTGCTTCTGTCACTCCAGATCTTGGCTATAGAGTTGAATTGCCCATGACATGGGATATCCATAAATCAGAGGATGTTTTTTGGAGGGAGCCCCAGCAGACCACAATACTTCTGTTCGTGACCCCTTACTGGCAGTACTGGAAAATTCCGGCTTGGAAAGTCACGTATCCGAATGGGTCTTATGCCGATTCTTCAGCCTCAACCACAAACACTTTTGGGGTACTTGTGGGCGCGGGTGTGAATCTTTGGCTGTGATTATGGAAAAGAATGGATTAGGGAGGGAAAGATGATACATCGGATATCCAGGATTGCTTCAATAGGGGCCTTGATTATTTCTGGCCTATTTTTCCTTTCGGCTTGTGGCATGGGTTCTTCATCTATTTCGGGCGATTACGTCAGCGGAACGGCAGCAACAGGACAGGCAATCGCGAGCGCCACTGTGACCCTTGTGGACAGTACGGGACAGGTCCGCACGGCCACAACTGGCAATAATGGTTCTTTTCATATCAGCGCCTCTGGCCTCAAACCGCCTTTTTTGCTGAAGATCTCAACAAATAATGGTACGGTTCTCTACAGCGTGAGCTCTGATGGTAATTTAACGACGGTTATAAATATTACACCACTTACAGACCTGATAGTCCGAGCCTGGTATGGCGCTCAGGGCACGACTGCGGACAATGCTTTTAGCCATATTGCTTCCTACCCGGCACCTACTCCGGCCCAGGTCGCTGGGATAATCCAAGGAATTCAAAATATGTCGCAGTCCTGGATGACTTCTGCCGGTGTTTCGTCCAATTTTAATCTGATTTCTTCATCTTTCACCGCCGGGACTGGGAATGGGTTTGATCAGGTTCTGGATGAGATTTCTATAACCATTGATCCTTCTACTGGGGATATCACAGTTACTATTCAAAGTGGCTCTAATAGTCAGACGTCCACTGTCACCGCATCTGGCGGTTCAATTACTATCGAAACGACAGTAAATGGTTCTGCTCCCGTTAGCAATACTATATCGCTTAGCGACAACGGGAATTCCAGCAATGGAGGTTCGAGCGGCAGTTCCACTACAGTTCCATCAGCGCCAACAGGTCTTTCAGCCACAGCGGGAAACAATCAGGTTTCCCTGACTTGGTCCGCTGTCACTGGCTCAACCAGTTATAACGTATATCGCGGCTCCGCTTCCGGTGTACTTTCCACAAAAACGAAAATTGCAACTGGTATAACCGCAACCAACTATACGGATTCCACCGCTTCTACTGGGACTACCTATTATTACCAGGTAACTGCGGTCAATTCTGCAGGGGGATCGGCTGGTTCGACTGAGATAGCGGCGACTCCAACTTCCGGTGGATCGAATGGTGGAAGCTCAAGCGGCACATTGATGGGCGGCCATATTCAAGGCCTGCCTTTAACTCTTTCAGGGACTGTAACAACGATACAAAATGACGGAACATCTGACGGTATAACTACAGATGGTACAAACGTTTATACAGCAAGTGCAGGCTGGGATTTGATCAATGAAATTGCAATTTCTTCAGGGGCCATTAAGCCGATTTCAAGCTCCATAAACGGATTTCCTTTTGGCATTACTACAGATGGTTCAAACCTCTATGTTACTGATCGGTACGGAAGTGATATCTGGAAAATTTCAATTTCTACTGGCACCATAACAACAATTGCTAGCAATCTTAACGATCCAACAGGAATCACCACTGATGGAACTTACCTTTATATCACTGATTGGCTCGACGGTACAATTCGGAAAATGGCAATCGCCAGCGGGGCGATTTCTAATGTAGCAAGCGGTTTCAGCAATCCTACAGGAATCACTACCGATGGGACATATCTTTATGTTACCGATAGCAATAAGGGCACAGTCAGCAAAATATTAATTTCCACCGGAGCAGTTACCACAATAGCGAGTGGTTTCAGCAATCCGCAAGGCATTACAACGGATGAAACTAATCTCTATGTTGTAGACAGCAATAATGGAACGGTCAGTAAAATAGTAATTTCTACAGGGTTTATGACTACTGTTGCCACAGGTCTAAATGGTCTGACCGGGGGAAACCTCGCAAATTATGAACCCAGTTACATAACGACCGATGGGAAAAGCCTTTATGTATCCAATAATGGGAATACCGTGATTTGGAAAATACAATAACCAGATTTTGGGAATCCGTTCTTAAAACGGATTCTCTTAAAAAATCTAAATACTTTCAAAGGAGAGGGGCAAAACATGAAGAAATTCTTAATTTTAGTATTTATCAATATCCTGCTCTTTGGCTGTGCCGCAGCCACACCGAAAACGGAAACCTACATGGGCAAAGCCGTTTTTGATGTAAACATATCTACCTCAAGCAATGATGTCGTCAGGAATGTGTATGACTCGATCGCGCTCAGATCAAGTCATCTTTCAAAAACAGTCGCCTTTATGCCAAGCACGCTTCCAGACCAGCCGGGTGCTCCCAATATAGCAATTAAGAGCATCGGATTCGGTTTAGCTAATTTTTCCTTGCCTCGCACCTCATGTGATGGCGCTTATGCTGTTATGAGCGGTCTGGATAAAGGCGTGAGCTCCTCAGTCTACGGCACTTCGGATATGGCCAGCTATACTTCCTGTATTTATCCGTACAAAGATGCCTATCGGATTTATATAATCGGAAATTTCATGTCATCCAGCAGTGGTGGTCTGGGCGGAATAATGGCTGACGCGATCAAAAAAGGGGTCTCCAAAGCAGGCAAGTACGATAATATGTATGATGCTTGGTTCGATAGTATTGTTCAGAAGTTCAAGGAAAAGGAACCAGAAGCAAAAGTGGTTGAAATCGACATGCCTTAGATTGGGCTGACTAAAAAGGAACGGAGGAGAAAGCTTCCTTGATCTTCTCCGTTCGCCCAAGAATCTGTTAGTACTTGATCACATGAAAATATAAATCCTGAAAATATTCCATATATATATTTGGGCGATTTATAAAGGCAAAAAATACTTATAAATCAAATAGATTTTGGATTGGAAACAGATACCCATTTTGGATCCCATTTTGAAATAATCCACGCCTTTTTACTTTATCCGTCGAGCTTAAAAATAGATACTAAGATAATTGCGACACGGTGTCGCATCTTGGAATTCACTGAATGAACAGGCCCCCCACGAGTCATGCGGACTGGGACTCGCGAAAATATTGATGCCCCGCCTATTTAATAGGAAAAGGAATTACCCCGTATTGGCTCGGCAACCACTAAAAAAGGTAGTTGTGAGGACGGGGCAAAATCCCCAAACGGAACGCCAAGTTTATGGAATTTCCAGCACAATCTTCTTTGCCGCTCAGATAAATGCCCCCCCTATAACGACCCGCCCATGGCTGGTTTAGAGACCCAACCCGAATCCATTCTGTAGGCGTTCCCCGTACCTGTCTTTTTTCCTGCGCAAGTATCGTTCATGATTGCCTATCGAACTGATTACGGAGGCGTCATGGAAAGGATTTGCGCATCCTGCGGCAAGGCATTTTTGCCGCACCCGGCGGTAATCAATGTGCTCTATCAGCGGTATTGTTCGGATCCCGAATGCCAGAGGGCGCGAAAGAGAAAGTGGCAGAAAGCCAAACTGGCCAGTGACAGTGGTTACCGGGCGGCCCAGGCGGAGGCCCAGAGGAGGTGGTGCAACAAGAACCCGGATTATTGGAAGCAGTACCGGCAGAGGAACCTGGAATATGCGGAGCGGAACCGCCAGAAGCAGCGGGAGCGGAACCAGCGGAGGCGCATGATTGCAAAGATGGACGCGCTTAAGATGGAAAACGCCATAATTCCGGGGCGTTACAGGCTCGTCCCTGTTTGCAACGGGGTGATTGCAAAGATGGACGAGCTAATCGTGGAGATAGGCGTGATTTCAAAGGGGTTTTCCGCCGGGGCTCAAATCGGCCCGTGATTGCAAAGAGAGGACCATCTTTTTTTTCTCATTTCCGGGCTGTTATGCTGGCTGAAATGAACGGAATCCAAGGCATGGAAGAGATGGAGATGGCGAAAGTGGGGCTTGAGGCAGCATGCCGGAAATAGAAATACAAAGAATAGACCGGCGTTGGGAAAGCCTGCGGCTGGCCAATGAGCGTCAGGAACGTCAATTATTGGCCTCGATCAGCGAGGGCGGCATCCGGGAGCCTCTGCAAGGGGTGATGTTGGGAGAGAACCTGCTGCTTTTGGACGGCTTCAAACGGCTGCGGTGCAGTCAGAAGCTTGGGATACAGCGGGCACCGATGGT